>JASHYF010000177.1 GCA_030043235.1 Solirubrobacteraceae bacterium
GTCAATATCAAGATCAGCTGCCCGGCAGGCGTGAGCAGCTGTGCGGGCACGGTTACGCTGCGCACGCTCAATGCCGTCGTCGCCAGCTCGGCTGGCGCCGCGAAGGCCAAGGGTGCTGTCTTGACGCTCGCGTCAGGCTCGTTCGACGTCCCGGGGGGTGGGTCCAAGACCGTGACCCTGCATCTCTCGGCCAAGGCGCGCGCGCTGCTCGCACGCTTGCACACGGTGCGCGTGCGGGCGACGATCGTCGCGCACGACCCGACGGGCGGGACGCACACCTGGCGGACAACACTGACGCTGCGCGCACCCAAGCCGAAACACGGCAAGGGCTGAGTCGGCGGAGCGACTTATCACAGCACTCGCTGTTCGGGGCCGTGCTCGCGCCGAGTTGCGACGCGCGCGTGAACGTCAACATCAGGCTCGATCCCTCGCCACACGGGTCGCCTTGGATGGCAGGCGTCGCGCAAGCGGCGTTGCGTGTGAGCGCGCCCGTTTGCCCTGCGTTTGCGCATCTGATACCTTGCCTGGAGGTCGGTCGATGACTCCACGGAGGGAGAGATGAACAGGGGTGGTGACGGAAGGTCAGTGGCTGGGCGGTGTGCACGCGCAAGGATCAGAGGGCGCCTGGCCCGCATGCTCGGACCGACGGTGCTGCTGGTTGGTCTGTGCCTCGCGCTGGCTCCTGTGGCGCTCGCTAAGTCGCTCCCTTCCTCGACCTGGGCCGGGGCCTCCACCGTCTCCGAAGAATGGTCTGAAGCGGCGAACTGGGTGAAAGAAAGCGTTCCGAGTGTGGCGACGGGTGCCGGGACGCTGACGTTTCCGCGGCTCACTCAGCCGGAATGCGCCGCCGCGGAACCGCGTGAAGCTTGCTATTCGAGCTACAACGACCTGGAAGGTCTGTCCGCCGAATCGCTGCACATCGACGACGGCGACGAATATCTCCTCGAAGGCGAGCAGCTGTCGCTTGGAAGCGGCGGGCTGACCGCCTCGCCCGCCCCCGGCACGAGCGGCCCGGCTGGTGACGAAATCGACATGTCGCTCGAGCTGAGCGCGTCGCAGAAGTGGAGCATAGCCGGACGCAGCGGGGGCGGGATCGCGGAAAACGGGCTTCTGATGGAAGGCGAAGTGACCGGAGCGGGCAAGACGCTGACCGACGAACTGAGCAACGGGGCCGCATTCGTGCTGGAAAATAGGATGGAAGTGGGGCCGGTCACGATCACCGGCGCCGAAGCCGGCAAGGCAGACGCCGAAAACGGCGTCGTGGTCCTCGGGCAAGGCGAACTGAACTCAAATGACGGGAAACCCGTGAGTCTGAGTCACATCTTCCTCGAAGGCAGTGGCGAAGTTGGCGCGTTGAAGACCACCGATGCGGAACTCGACGTCGGGACCGGCGAGGAACCGGCCGAAGGCATCGAAGCCTCGAGCGTGACGCTCGACTCTGCCAGCAAGATTGCCTTCGAGATCAACGGAAATGGATCGGAACCGCTCGTTGACTACTCGCAGCTCCTGTCCGAAGGCTCGATCGATCTGGGCAACTCGTCTGTCGCGGTCGAAGTTGCGCCGCCAGCCGAAGGCAAGCCGTGCCCGAGCCTGACGGTCGGCCAGACGTACACGTTCGTCGAAACCACGAGAAACCTTACGGGCATGTTCGGCAACGCGCCCGCGAACGGCGCCGAAATTCCCATCCGCTTCGCCGAAGCATGTACCCCGGCCTCGCGATCGATGCGGATCAGCTATCACAAGAGCGGACAAACCGAGACCGTCACAGGGACCGTCGAAGCAGCGCCTGTGGTCACCGAAAGCCCGGAGTCTGTGAAGGTGACGGAAGGCTCGAGCGCAGTGTTCGAAGCGGCGGCGAGCGGGGCCGCGAGCGTGCAGTGGCAGGTCAAAGAGGGCGCGGGCGCTTTCGAGGATGACACGAGCGACCCGGGCAACACCACGGACACGCTGACCGTCGAACCTGCGACGCTTTCCGAGAACGGCTACGAATACCGGGCGGTGTTCAAGAACGACGCCGGTGAAGAACACACCGCGGCTGCAGTCCTGACCGTGGAAGCCAAGCCCATAGTCGCCGAAAGCCCGATGAAGCGCCAGGAAGAAGAAGCGAGGGAGAAGCAAGAAGCTGAAGCGAAGCAGCGCCAGGAAGAAGAAGCGGCGAAAGTGAGAGTGCTGAGTGCGAAAGAAGGCTCCCCTGACGCCGTGATCGCGGGTACATCCTTGCAGGCCAGCGCCTCGGGTGCGGTCAACGTCAAGATCAGCTGCGCTGCCGGCGTGAGCGGTTGCGCGGGCACTGTGACGCTGCGCACGCTCAACGCCGTTATCGCCAGCTCGGCTGGCGCCGCGAAGACCAAGGCGGCTGTGCTGACGCTCGCGTCGGGTTCATTCGACGTTCCCGGGGGTGGGTCCAGGACGGTCACCCTGCATCTCTCGGCCAAGGCGCGCGCGCTGCTCGCGCGCATGCACTCGGTGCGTGTACGAGCGACGGTCGTCGCGCACGACCCGACGGGCGGGACGCACACGTCGCAGGCGACCCTGACGCTGCGCGCGCCCCAGCCAAAACACCGCAAGGGCTGAGTCACGGAGCGGCTCGCCACAGCGCCCGCTGTTCGGAGCCGCGCTGGCGCTGAGTGGGGCGGCGGCCGCGTTCGCGCAGCGTTCCCGGTGTGTGCGCTCGTGATCGTCGGTCTGCTCCTCGGGCCCGTGGCGGGCGTGCGCGCCGCCGAAGCTTACGGGTCGATCTCAGGCCAGGTGACCGAAGCCTCTTCACACGTCCCGGCGCAGGGCGTAGAAGTATGCGCGCTCTCGACGAACATCGAACTGTTCGAAGAAGAACCGGGTGAATCCGCGCACCACGAAGGCTGTGCCAAAACGGATGCGAGCGGCGAATACACGATCTCTGGCCTGGATCCTGAAAGCTATTACGTGGCTTTCGGGGATCCACCGCAGAGCAAGCTTGACTACGTTCCCCAGTATTACGACGACAAGCTCCTGTCCGGCGAAGCCTCCGCCGTCGTGGTGTCCGCCGAAAAGACGACACCGAGCATCGATGCGGAACTCACGCCGGGCGGCGAAATCACCGGCAGGTTGACCGATGCCGAAACGGGAGCGCCGATCGAAAAGGGCTTCGTGTGTGTGTTCCAAACAAATGCCCAAGGCGCGCTGGAAGTGCGCGAATGCGAATTCGCGGAACCGAACGGGATCTACACGATCCGCGGGCTCTTGTCCGGTGGCTACAAAGTCGGTTTCGCGGCCGCGGGCTTCGAAGTGCAGTACTACAACGACAAGTCGTCTCTAGCCGAAGCCGAACTCGTTTCGGTCCTCGCCCCTACCCTCACACAGGGCATCAACGCGAGCCTGAAACCCGCTCCGCCGGTGACTGCTCCGCCCACGTCCACCGGACCTGGCGTCGCCAACCCCACAGGCCTCCCGACGAAGTCCTCGACCACCGGTACCGCGCAAGCATCGACCGTGGCGCTCAAGGACACACGCATAGCTGTCGCGAGCGACAAGGCCGTCGTGCGTCTTGCTTGCACTGGGGCTGGCAGCTGCCGCGTGAAGGTCACGTTCAGGCTCGAGCGCACGATCACCGTCAAAGGCAAGAAGAGGCACAGCGAAGTCGTCATCGGCAAGAGCGGGGCTCTGTCAATCGCCGCCGGCGGCAGCTTGACCACGAGGGTCGGACTCGACTCCATGGCGCGCAAGCTGCTCCGCGCCGGTCGCGGGCGACTCAAAGTCGATCTCGCGCTCGCGGTTGTCGGTGGCGGCAAGCACGACAAGCGAGTGACGCTCGTCGCGCAAAAAGCCAAACGCAAGAAGTAGCGGAGCAGCTCAGGCCTTGCGGCCAGCCGCGGCTTTCGCAAGGCGAATCGTCACGAGTACCTGCGTGGTGTGCGTTGTGCCCGCCGGGTCGCGGGCAAATAGCGTCGCGCGCGCGCGCAGCACGCGCAGCTGCGCAAGGAGCGTGCGCGCCTTGGCCGACAGATGCAACTTAACAGTCGTTGTGTGTCCGCCGGCGACCTCGAACGAGCCAACGGCCAGGGTCAGGATCGCAGGCTTCGACTTCTTCGATTGGCGGCCGGTCGCGCCGGGGAGGAGGACCGCGCCGGTCGTCCGCAGCGTCACCGTACCAGCACAGCTCGTCTCCGCTGCCGGACAGCTCACCCTCACGACAACGATGCCCGTTCGGCTCGCCGTCAGCGAGGTACCAGCAAGGACTGCGTCCGGGACGGGAGGCTGCTTGCGCTGCTCAGACGGCGACACTCCGTGTTCGGGCGACGTTGACTGCCCTTCCCCCGGAGGCGTCTGTTCGCCGCTGGGCGTCTGCTGCTCGAGCGTAGTCGGTAGCTGTGTCGCGAACACCTGGTCTTTGCCCACGCTGGTGCCGCCGGCGTTGGTTGCTACGACGCGGAAGTGATATTCGGTGCCCGCGATCAGACCCGTCAACGACGCCGACACCGTCACCGGGCTGCTGCCGGAGCCCGGCGACGAGTTGCACGGCGCGCTCGATCCGTACGAGGCGCTCGTGCCGTATTCGAGCTCGCATTCGCTGACCTGCGAGCCGTTGGGGGTCACCGACGCGTTCAGCGTCGCCGAGCTCTGCGTGACCGACGACGCGGTGCCGGTGCTCGCTGTCGGTGGGTCGGGGAGCGTGGTGAAGGTCTCTTCGCTGCCGTAGCTCGTGCCGCCCCCGTTGGCTGCTGCGATCCGGAAGTGGTAGGTCGTGTTTGCGCGCAGGCCGCCGATCGCCGCGCTCACCGCCACCGGGCTGCTGCCGGAGCCCGGCGACGGGCTGCATGGCGCGCTCGATCCGTAGGAGGGCGTCGTGCCGTATTCGAGCGTGCATTCGCTCACTTCGTGGCCGTTGGGGTTCACCGACGCGTTCAGCGTCGCCGTCGTCTGCGTGATCGACGAGGCGGCGCCGGTGACCACGGTGGGCGCATTCGACGGAGGCGTGAACGCGGTGAGCCCGTCGGGCGTGCCGACGCCGGTGGGGCCGTCGTAGCCGGTCCCGGCCAGGCAGATGGCCTTCGAGGCGCAGCTGTTCGCGGCCTCTTCAGCGGGCGTGCACGCCGACAGGCCCGTTTCTTCGTCGAACGGCAGCCGGCATTCGCCGTTCGAGCCTTCGGTCACGTCATGCAACGAGCCGGGCGATCTCGCCTCGTTTTCATACAGCGTCTCGGCGGGATATTTCACACCGCCGGCTCCGCCGGCGAGCGCAAACGTGGCAGCTATCAGGGGCGTGGCGAGGCTCGTGCCGCCGACGGTGCACCAGTGGGTGGTGCTACCTTCCAGATATTCGCATTCGAGCGTGGAGTCGTAGACGGCAACGCCCGTATATGGATCGGCGTCTGCGGACACGTCGGCGACCGCGCGCTTGTCGCCGCAGCCGACCGACGACCAGTCCGAGGCGTCCTGCTGCCACGGCTGGGCTTCGAACTGGGTGCTGCATCCGCCGCCCGTGGCGCCGTAACCTTCCCTTTCGCCGTCGCTCTCGCCGCCGTCGTTCCACACGCTCTCGCCGGCCCATTCGCTGTCCGGCCCGAGCTTCAAGCGGGTCCCGCCCACTGCCACCACCTGCGGCGAGCTGGCGGGGAAATAGGCGGACGACGGCCCCGACGGTTCGAGCCAGTTCAGGTACCCTTCATCGCCCGCCGCAGCGGTGATGACGGTGCCGGGGTGATCGAATGCGGAGCTGGCGCCTATGCACCCCCCACATTCCGGGCTTCCCCACGAGTTGGAGATCTCATCCGCGCCGAGGGCCGCGGCCGATTCCTCGGCGGTTTCGAGGTTCGCGTCCGCGGACGAGTCGGCCTCCACGAGCACGATGTGGCAGCTCTGGCAGACCGCGCGCGCGGTCTCGATGTCCAGCGACATCTCGACGCTCCAGCCGATCGCTTCTTCGGCCTCTTCTCTGCGCTTCGCGCGCGAGCTGTCGAGGTACTCTTCGAGTTCGCTCGCGCTTTTCGGGAACGGCAGGCTGCCCGCTCCGCCATTCCCGTTCTGGTTGACCTTCTTGAAGCAGCCCTGCGACGCGGTGCATTCACCGAGACCGAATTCCGCGGAGTAGGTCGCCAGGTCGGATTCGGCGTCCAGGTCGTTGTACGCATCCACCAGCGCTATCGTCTGCACGTCCGGCGCGCTCGTCGGCAGCTCGTAAGCGCTGTGCAGGTCCTGCGGGCGCAGGCCGAAGTCGCCCGCCGCCGGCGACGGCGCCGCAAAGCGCGCGGGCGCGGCGGCACGGGCGAGCCCGATCGGATGCCGGTGCGCACGAGCTTCCGCGCTGCGCGCGATCAGCTGCAGCGCCATGCACCTCGCCTGTC
>JASHYF010000178.1 GCA_030043235.1 Solirubrobacteraceae bacterium
CGTGGCGTGCCGAGGTAGCGTGGCGTGCCGAGGTAGCGTGGCGTGCCGAGGTAGCGTGGCGTGCCGAGGTAGCGCGGCGTGCCGAGGTAGCGCGGCGTGCCGAGGCAGCCGTGTGGCTGCGGGCGGCGCGCGCGCCGCCCCGCCAACACGACAAGGAGGACTACCCTTTAGGGATGCCCGCCAGAGCGTATGCCGGCAAGGAGTGCGTGTGTCAGCTGCGCAGGGGGATCTGCGACCAGAGCTGCGTGCAGGGGATGCTGGAGACGCCCTTCTACATCGCCTGCCTGAAATTGTCGGGGCGGCGCTGCGCGGTGATCGGCGGCGGCGAGGTCGCGCTGGAGAAGGTCGAGGGCCTGCTCGCGTGCGACGGCCAGGTCACGCTCATCGCCCCCCAGGCCGAGCCGGCGCTCGCGGAGTACGCGCGCGAGGGCTCGATCGCCTGGGAGCGGCGCTGCTACGCCGGCGCGCGCGACCTCGAGGGCGCGTTCCTGGCGATCGCCGCCACCGGCGACACCGGCGTGAACGTCGCCGTGTACGAGGACGCCGAGGCTCGCGCGATGCTCGTCAACGTGGTCGACGTGCCGCCGCTTTGCAACTTCATCCTGCCGGCCATCGTGCGCAGCGGACCGCTCGCCATCGCCATCTCCACCGCCGGGGCCTCGCCGGCGCTGGCCAAGCGCATGAAGCGCGAGATCGAAGGCCAGTTCGGCGACTCCTACGCGCGGCTGGCGGTGCTTCTGAACGAGGCGCGCGGCTGGGCCAAGGCCACGCTGCCCACCTACAAGGAGCGCAAGGAGTTCTTCGACGGGATCGTGGGCGGCCACCCCGATCCGATCGCGCTGCTGGAGCGCTCCGGCGAGCAGGCCGTGCGGGAGCTGATCGCGCGGGCGCAGAGCGCCCGGGCGGTGGCCGTCTAGTGGGTCGCCCGTGCAACGTTCGTGGCCGACCCACCAGGCTCGTCTAGGCGGGTGGGTGCGCGCTCACTGGTTCTGAGCCCACACGTTTCCCCATGCCGAATACAGCAGGTCGCAGAGCAGCTGGTCGCGATCCTCTTCGCTGCTCCTGGCGAGGTCGTCTACGACGCGCACGACCAGCGCGGCGGCGGAGACGGGGTCAAGAGGCCAATCTTTGGATTCCATGCAACGACCTTCACCTGGTGCTTTAGCCAAAATGCACAACCCGACCCTCGACGAGAAAACCGCCGGATACAGCCGAGAGTTGCGATCCTCGCACGTGCCCGCAGTCCAAAATCACGGGAGCCCATTTGCCATCTGGTAGCAACGAGCAGGCGGGTTCGCCCGCGGCCGCGGTCGAGGTCGAGGGGCTGACGCGACGCTACGGCGAGCGCGAGGCGCTGAGCGACCTCGGGCTGACGCTCGTGGAGGGACAGACGCTCGTCGTGTTCGGCCCCAACGGCGCCGGCAAGACCACGCTGTTGCGCGTGCTCGCAACGCTGCTGCGCCCGCACGCCGGCAGCGTGCGCGTGCTCGGCAGCGCGCTGCCGGCACAGGCGTGGGCGGTGCGGGGCCGTATCGGCGTGCTCGCGCACGAGCCGCTGCTCTACCGCGAGCTCACCGCCCGCGAGAATCTCCGCTACCACGCCAGCCTGCACGGCGTCCACCGCGAGCGGGTGGACGAGCTGCTGGACGCCCTCGCCATGCGCGACCGCGCGGAGGAGCCGCTGCGCACGCTCTCCCGCGGCATGGTCCAGCGCGTGGCCGTCGCCCGCTGCGTGCTGCACGACCCCGAGCTGCTGCTGCTCGACGAGCCCTACTCCAACCTCGACCCGGCCGCCGTCGCGCTCGTGGAGCCGCTGATCGGCGGGCGGGCGGGCATCCGTCCGCGCACGCGCGTGATCTGCAGCCACGACCCGGGCGGCGGGCTGGCCGACGCGGACGTGGTGCTCGGCCTGCGGGGCGGGCGCTGCCAGCTGCTGCGCGCGGCCGGCGAGGTGAACTCCGGCGACGTGGCGGAGCTCTACACGTGAGCGCCGAGCTCGAGGTGGCGAAGGCACCCGGCGCGGCGGGGCTGCCGGACGCGCCGCAAGCGGCCACCCCATCGTCGCCGAGGCGCCAGGGCGCGCTGTGGCCCACCGTGCGCGCGCTGCTGCGCAAGGAGCTGCTCGTCGAGCTGCGCACTCTCGAGTCGGTCCCCGGCATGTCGCTGTTCGCGCTCAGCACGTTCGTCGTCTTCCACTTCGCCCTGGACCGCTCGAGCGCCGAAGGCGACCTCGCCGCGGGGATCCTGTGGGTGACGCTGCTCCTCGCCGCGATCCTCGGCGTCAACCGCCTGTTCGTCGCCGACGCCGAGCAGGGCGGCTTCGACGGCTTCCTGCTCGCCCCCGTCGACCGCAGCGCCATGTTCCTCGCCAAGGCGCTCTCGCTGCTCGCCTACCTGCTCGCGCTCGAGCTCGTGGCCGTGCCCGCCTTCGCGCTGCTGCTGCTCGGCCCGCCGCTGTGGCCGGCCCTGCCGGGCCTGCTCGCCACGCTCGCGCTCGGCGACGTCGGCGTCGCGGTCATCGGCACGCTCGTCGCCGCGCTCGCCGTGCGCACCCGCGCGCGCGACCTGCTCGGGCCGCTGCTCGCGCTGCCGCTGTTCGTGCCGATCGTCATCGGCGGCTCGCGCGCCACCTCGCCGCTGCTCGTCGCAGCCCATCCGGCCACCGCCCCCGCAATCCGCTGGCTGCTCACCCTGGGGCTCTATGATCTGGTGTTCGGGCTGATCGCCTACGCAGTCTTCGACTTCCTCCTGGAGGACTAGCACCAATGCACGCGACCGGCGAGGTCGACTTCACCACGCGACCCGCCAGCCGGCCGGAGGCCGGCCTCATAAAAACCGTTCGACGCGCTCCCGGCAGCACACCGCCCGCGTCACGAGCGCTCGCCCACGGTCGCGGCCTGCGCACGCTCAGCATCTCCACCGTCATCGCCATGACCGCCGCGCTCGCGCTGGTGTTCTTCTACGCGCCGCTGGAAGCCGAACAGGGCTTCCTGCAGAAGATCTTCTACGTGCACGTGCCGCTCGCCTTCGCCGCGCTCGGCGGCTTCGTGCTCGGCGGGCTCTTCGCGATCCAGCACCTGCGCACGCGCGAGGCGCGCTGGGACGTGCGCTCCTACGTCGTCATCCACACGAGCCTCATCTTCGCGCTCGGCACGCTCGTCACCGGCGCGATCTGGGCGAAGGGCTCGTGGGGGCACTGGTGGGTGTGGAGCGAGCCCACGCTCGTGTCGTTCCTCATCATCTTCCTGCTGTACGCCACCTACCAGCCGCTGCGCTTCGCCATCGAGGACCCCGAGCGCCAGGCGCGCTACGCGTCCGTGTTCGCCATCACCGCCGGCGCCTTCGTGCCCCTCAACTACGTCGCCGTCAACGAGGCCACCGCCTACCTGCACCCGCGCGTGTTCTCCAGCACCTCCAACCTGCCCGGCTCCATGGC
>JASHYF010000179.1 GCA_030043235.1 Solirubrobacteraceae bacterium
GCGAGGTGTGGCTAGTCGACTTCGGCGACCCGACTGGACGGGAGCAGTCAGGCCAGCGACCTGCGGTGGTCGTCTCGTCTGACTTGTTGAACGACAGCCGCGCCGGTGTCGTGATCATCGTCCCGATCACGACGACCCGCCGCGATCTCCCGTCTCACGTCGAGATCGACAGCGCCCGATCTGGGCTCGATGAGGTCAGCTACGCAAAGTGCGAGGACGTCAAGTCAATCTCAGAGCAGCGTCTCGTTGGGCGACTCGGGGCCGTGAGCGCTGAGGCGACCTTCCAGATCGGGCGCGCGCTGTGCTTCCTGCTGGACCTCTGACGATGACGCGTCTCGACGGTCTAACCGGCTCACATGGGTGAGATTCCTGTCTCATATGAATGAGACGCCGCAAGTTGACCGTGCTGCTTGCGGCGTCTCATGCAACGCCCGATAACAGAGATTATGTAAACCAATTGGGCGGCTGGCGCTTTCGGGAACGGCGAGTCGATCGTCCGCTCACCGAGCAGCCGTCCTGGCAACCCCCACTCGAGCCACTCAACGAAGCTCGTGGATGATCGCGATCAACTCGTCCGTCCGGTAGCCCTGTTTGCGAGCGAAGCAGACGAGCTCGCGCGCACGGGCGACGACTGCTCCGCGCTGGGGCGTGCCGCTCACGCGCACGCCCATCCCGCGGCGAAATTCCAGCAGGCCCTCGTCCCTGAGCGCACGGAGCGCGCGGAGCACCGTGTTGGTGTTGATGCCCATGACCGCCGCCAGGTCCTTGGCGGGAGGCAGCCGATCTCCGGGACGAGCATCGCCTTCGGCTATCGACCGCCGGATCTGGGCAGCGGCCTGATCGTGCAGGGGCGTGGCGTCGGTGTTGTCGACACGCGCAAACATTGTGCTAGCTATAGTAGCGTCAATGGCTATGTTGCTCGAGCTCGCGCTGCCGGTCGGCGGCCGGGCATCGGATGACGTTGCCGGCCTGGCTGGGCAGAAGGCCGAGCGACGTCCGGCGCGCCGCGGCCGCCATGCACTTACGTCGCCCACACACGCGGAACGACCTGCCGCGCGAGATCACACGGCCGCCGAGATGGCCACCAAGCTGTTGCCCGCCACCACCAGCTTGATGCGCCCGCGCACCGCGCTCAGCTGTGTCACTTTGAGACCGGCGCTCACGGCGCCGAAGGTTTCCAGGTCCGCGCTGCTTACGCCGCGCAGCACGATCGGCTGTGCCCGCGAGCGCTCGTTGTCGAGGATCAGGAACGTCTTGCCGGTTGGCTCGGTAACGCTCGTCGCCACCAGCTCGTGCACTCCGGGCACCGTGCGCAGCGAGGAGCCCACGGGCAGCCACCGATTGAGCGCGACCAGCGCGCTGCCGAGTGGGCGTGTGACGACTTCGCCGCCGCGGACGATAAACGGATCGTAGGGATCGCCGCTGAAGTGAAAGCGCACCTCGCGAAAGCCGGTCTTCAGGGCGCTCAGCACGAAGCGCACGGCCCACACCGCGGACGCGGGACTGTCGGAGACCCCCGCCACGCCGCCGCAGGAGGCGGAGTTGGCCTCGGAGATGATCGCCGGCACGCCCGCGGCCTGCGCGTCCGTGACCGCAGACACCAGGTTCTGCGGCTCGTCGGCGGCATACGGCGTGAGCAGCCCCGCGACCGTCACCGCCTTCGGCGTGACGCAGGCGGTAAGCGGATAGGCATGGACGCCCACGACCGCGAAATGCAGCTGGGCGATCACTCGCGGCAGTTCGTGCTGCCAGTGTTGGGACGAGGCAAGTTCCGGGCCGATCACGGGAGCGCCGTCCACCTCCTGCTCGAGTGCGCCCGCGAGCTGCAGGTACAGGCCAACCTCCAGGGCTTCTTCGTTCGCCTGCGGATGGCCCAGCGCGGAGTAGTTGGGCAGGCTGTACAGGTCGGGCTCGTTGCCCAGCGAGAAGCTCAGCCCGTTGGTTGCCGCGCTCTGCGCGCCGGCGACCAGCTGGGAAGCCCACGAGAGCTCGCCGGTCTTGAGGTTGAGCCCGACGGTGAGCGGGTCGGGCGAGGCGCTCAGCAGGCAGTGCAGCTGCGTCCAGAAGCTCGCTGGCAGGGCGTACAGAGTCGCCGCTTCCCACGAGTTGGGCGGGGTCGGCAGCGCGCCGCTGGGCACGGTCATGTCCTGGCTGTCGCCGGCGAGCGAAAGCGGCGGTGACCCAAGCTGCTGCAGCGCGGTGACGAGCGCCGGCGGCGGGCAGGCGCCCGCGCCCAGATCCTGGGCCATCACCGGATACTCCATCGACAGGCCCACCGCGGGCATCGTCACGTCTACACCCGGCGCGCTCGCGCCCTGCGTGATCGCCACTTCCTGCGCGGGCCGCGCGGCCGGGGGTTTGGCGGGCTTCCCGCGCGCCGCCGGCGCCGCGGCGAAGGCGTCGGCCGGGCGAAGAGCGCCGGCCACGCTGAGGTTTCCGCCGGCGAACGCGAGCCCGAGTGCGAGCACGCTCGCCAGCAGGATCAGCGCGCGTGACAGACGCCGCATTTTCTGAACATACCCGACGCGCGCAAATCGCGGGACAGCATCCGCAGGCTGGCGCAATGGTGGCACAGGATCGCAACCGCGCTCACTGCGCCGGGGTGCCAGCAACCTCTACTAGCATCTCACCCGTTCCCCACCCGGCGAAGGAGAGGCAGGCGATGGCAAACACGCTGTACACAGCCCACGCGCACGTAACCGGAGGGCGCATGGAGGGCCATGGCCAAACCAGTGACGGCGCGCTCGACGTCCAGCTGCGCATCCCCACCGAGATGGGTGGACAGGGCGGAGGCACCAACCCCGAGCAGCTGTTCGCGGTCGGTTACGCCGCCTGCTTCGAGGGCGCGCTGGGCGTGGTCGCCCGCCGCGCGAAGGTGGAGGCAGGGGACGCGGCGATCGACTCCGAGGTCTCGCTCTCGCCCGACGGCAAGGGCGGTTTCCTGCTGTCCGTCGCCCTGAACGTCACGCTGCCGTCGGTCGCCGACGCCAACGAGGCCGTCGAGCTGGTGCGCGCCGCGCACACCGTGTGCCCCTACTCCAACGCCACGCGCGGCAACATCGAGGTCGCGCTCACCGCCAACGGCGCGCCCGTGGAGTAGCCAGCTCACCGCTCCGCGGCGCGCGCCGTGGACGGCCGACTAGCGCCCGAGCCTGCGCTCGAGCTCGCGCGCGCGCGCGCTCAGCCCGTCGAGCTGGGAGCGGATCTGCGTGAGATCGGACCGCAGCTCCACGTCACCCACCTCCACCGGGAGCATCGAGTCCTGCAGGTTCGCCAGCAGGCCGTCGGCGGCGCCGATCGCGCTCACCGCGCTGTCCAAGAACCCTTTGACCCCGAGCGCAGGCGCGCCGGCGACAGGCTCGGCGAACGCGCGCTGCGGCAGCCCGTGGCGCTCGGCGAAGGCGCCGTGGGCGCGTCGCGTGCGCCCGTACGCGGACTGCACCGGGCGAAACAGCTGCTCCTCGACCGCATCCGCGCTCAGCTCGTCCACGCGCTCATACAGCTCGCCCAGCGCCGCCAGTCCCGAACCGAGCTGTTCGGCCGCCTCGGCCATGGTGTCGAGCAGCTGCTGTCTGGCCTCGGCGGTCGTGTAGGGCACGAATGCAAGGTTAGAGCGACCGCGTGGGTCATCTCGACGCCGGGAATGCGCGCCGCAGAGCGAGCACCGTCGGGGACCGCGAGCGCGTGCGTCGTCGGTCGATCGCGTGGCTGAGCGAGACTAGGGCGCGCTCCCGGCGAGCGTTCGCGCGCGCGCCAGCACCGCGTCGATCATCGGCTCGGTCAGCCGGCCGGTGAACGTGTTCTGCTGGCT
>JASHYF010000021.1 GCA_030043235.1 Solirubrobacteraceae bacterium
ACGTTCGCACGCAACGGGGCGGGGGCGCTCACGGCGGTGTTCTGTTTGGCCGCCACAGCGCCGGTTGCGGCGGCGGGGGCCTCCACGACGGTGAGCTCCCCGGGTGCAGACACGCAGGCGAGCGTCAGCGCGAACTGGGCCGGCTATGCGGTGGTGCCCGCCGCGAGCGTGGGCTCTGCCTTCAGCAAGGTGTCCGGCGCCTGGCGCGAGCCCAGAGCGACGTGCAGCCGCGGACGGGAAGCCAGCTCGGCGACATGGGTCGGGCTGGGCGGCTACAACGAAGGCTCGCGCGCGCTCGAGCAGGTGGGGACCGGCGCCTACTGCGATCGCGCGGGCGCCGCGAGCTACAACAGCTGGTATGAGCTGCTGCCGGCTGCACCGGTGAACCTCGAGCTGCGCATACGCCCGGGGGACGAGGTGAGCGCGTCGGTTGCCGTCAAGGGCCAGGAGGTGACCTTGCGCATCCGCGATCTCACGACGGGCGGGCATTTCGCGACGAGCAAGCGCGTGGCCATCGTCGACGACTCGTCGGCCGAGTGGATAGTGGAGGCGCCGACCGTATGCGTGAACGGCAACGTATGCGGAATCCTGCCGCTCACCGACTTCGGCCAGGTGTCGTTCTCGAGCGCCACCGCGACCGCCGGCTCGCACACCGGGCCGATCGCCAGCCCGGACTGGTCGGCCGCGGAGCTCGAACTGCAGCAGCGTGGCTTCAGCGGCTTCGGGGGGCGGGCCGGCGCACGCGCGCAGCCCACGAGGACGCTGACCGCCGCCACGCCTTCGAGCGCCGGCCCGGACGGCGCGTTCTCGGTGAGCTGGCGCGAACAGTCGACAGCGATCGAAGCGCCGAGCCCACCGGCGCTGCCGGGCTTCGGCGGCGGGGCATCGTAGGGTCCTCCCCGGGCGATCAGCCCAGGCGCCGCCACAGGCGATCCGGTTCTCGCCGGGCGAGCAGCCTGTCGGGCCGGCGATCAGCCTGGACGTCGCGGCCAGCGGGGCAGGTGCGAGCGCCTGACGGCGTCCAGCGTCCGGCGCCGGCGACGGCGCTCCTCTTCGCGCGCGAGGTCGCGTTCTTCTTCGAGGCCGATTTCCAGGAACACCAGCAGCAGGCCGCCGGCGAGCCCGCCGGAGATGAGCACGATCGTGAGGACTTCGCCGGTGACTCCGCTGACGAACGCGGCGCACGCCCCGCCCGCGATCACGGCCGCGCCGGCGGAGCCGAACAGCAGGATGCGCCAGCGCGTGGACACGCCTCAACGGTACATCGGACGCGGTAGGCTCGGCGGATAGACGCGGACGGAACCGAGATCGGGGGGTCGTGCGACGTGGCCTTCGGCGCGGTGCGCGAGGCGCTTCGCGAGAACATGACCCAGCGCGGCGAGCTCGGAGCGGCGGTGGCGGTGATCGCCGGCGGGCGCGCGGTGGTGGACCTGTGGTGCGGATGGGCCGATGAGGCGCGCTCGCGCCCGTGGCGCCGCGACACGCTCGTGAACGTGTTCTCCGTGGGCAAGGCGGTGACGGCGCTGTGTTCGCTGATGCTCGTCTCGCGCGGGCTGCTCGACCTCGACGAGCCCGTGTGCGCTCGCTGGCGGGAGTTCGCGGCGGCGGGCAAGGACGAGGTCACGGTGGGCCAGGTGCTCAGCCACCAGGCTGGGCTGGCGGCGATCGGCCGCGAGCTTCCCGAGGGCGCGCTGTATGACTGGCGGGCGGTGACCGGCGCGCTCGCCGAGCAGGAGCCGTGGTGGACGCCGGGGAGCGGCCACGGCTATCACGTGCACACCTTTGGGTTCCTGGTGGGCGAGCTCGTCCGCCGCGCCGGCGGCGTGCCGATCGGCGAGTTCCTCAGTAGTGAGCTGGCGGGCCCGCTGGACGCCGAGGTGAGCTTTGGCCTGGCGCCTGCGCATCGCCCGCGACGGGCGGAGTACGTGTTCGACCCGGCGGTCGGCTCACGCCTGTCGCCACGCGTGTCCGAGAGCTCCGGCGAGCTCGCGGGCGGTGAAGAGGTGGCCCCACGTGCCGGGGTTGACGCGCGCCTGCGAGAGCGCGCCTACCTGAATCCCCCGGGCGCCACAGGGCTCGGCACGGTCAACACGCCTGCCTGGCAGGACGCGGAACTGCCGTCGGCAAACCTGCACGCCGACGCGCGCTCGATCGCGCGCATCTACGACGCGCTCCTGCACGAGACGCAGGCGATCGTCGATCGCGACGTGCTCCGCCGGGCGACGCTCGAGGCATCCGCGGGCGACGATCTGGTGCTGGGCCGCCCGTCACGCTTTGGGCTCGGCTTTCAGCTCACGATGCCCGAGCGCCCGCTCGGACCCAACGAGGGCAGCTTCGGTCACTTCGGCGCCGGCGGCTCCGTCGGCTTCGCCGACCCGCAGGCGCGCGTGGCGTTTGCGTACGTGATGAACCGCGGCGGCGCGCAGTGGCAGGACCCGCGCAACCGCGCGCTGATCGACGCGGCGTATCGGGCGCTGGGCGAAGCGTGCTGATCCGCGCGCGGGCTCGACGCCGAGCGGCTGCTCGTCGGCGAGCAGATCGCCCGCCGGGCTTGGCGCTTCGATGTCACGGGCGCTCGACTTGGTCTTCCTGCGCCCCGGGTGCGTCGGCGGACGTCGGCGGCCGGTAGGCCGCGACTGCTTGCTGCACGTAGGCAAGGAGGTCGGGCCTGAGGCGGTCGAACCCCTTACGGTCGTAAGAGGTGACGGCGGCGGCTCCGAGCGCGACCCAGAACACCAGCCACGCTGCCGCTGCGACCATCCCTCGCGTGAGACCCGCGTCTGCCGCCGCGCCGAAGTAGAGGATCGCCCTGTCTCCGACGAGGATCTGGCGGAGTGGCTCGATCTGGCTGACGAGCTTGAGAAAGCCGGGGAGCGCCTGCAGCGGCACGGTGCCGCCGGCGGATGCCAGCCCGAGGTACACGAACAGCAGCAGCGCGACGAGCTGGCCCTGGGTCCCGAGCACTGCGAACAGCACGAGCGTCCCGGCGGCGACACTCGCTGCGGCGAGCCAGCTGAACAGCCACAGGTATCCGGCGTTCGGCGCGTCCATACCGAGGACGCCGATCGCAACGAGGAGCGTCAATCCGGTGAGCAGCGCGGTGATGGCCAGCGCCATCGTCCACTTGATGAGCAGCGTCTGCCAGCGGCTGATCGGCAGCGGCTGGCGCTGACGCCACCTGGGGCCAATGTCGGTCGTCGCATAGCCAAGCGCGGCATCGACGGAGGCATTGATGATCGTGCCACCAAGGAAGCCGCACATGATGGTCAGCAGGGCGATATAGAAGGCGCTGAGACCCAGCGCCGAATGCGCCGGTAGCGGCCGGTATTCGACGCTCGCGAACGTGATCGGATCTACGAGCACGCCAATCGGCGCGCTCGGGGCGGATCGCGCCGCGTGAGGCAGCCGGAGGAGCTGCTGGCCTAGCTCCTGCGAGGCCCGCGCGACGGCTCGCTCGAGCACGCCGCTGGCCAAGCTGACACCAACGGTTCCCGCGCGGATGTTGCCCAGCAGTTCAACGGTGGGCTTGCGAAGAGAACTTGCCGACGGCTCCAGTCCGGTCAGCGATAGCGCCGACAGCGTGAACCCCGGCGGGATGACCAGGGTGGCGTAGGCACCGTTTCTGTTCATCCGCGCCGTGGCAGCCGACAGCGGCTCCGGCGTCAGCGCCAGCTTTCGCGAGACCACTGGCGAGCCCGCGAGTCCAGACTCCAGCTGGGTGCCGAAGTCGAGATGCCGGCCCCCGATCGTCGCACCGGCATCCTCGTTGACGATCGACACGGGGAGCCCACGCAGATGCGCGAGCGGGTCGACCACCGAGCCTATGTAGAACCCGGCGATCAGCACGATCATGACTGCACCCACGATCACCGGTATCGCCCACACGGCGCGCACCTTCAGCAGGTGCACGGCCCGCACCTGATACTGGGACGGCCTCTCTGTCGATGGTTGCTGCGCCGTTGGTCGCGCTCCCTTGGATCACGCGGTAGCCAGTGGCATGCACGCTAACCGAACGACCAACCCTCCGCAGCTCACCCAACCCGCGATCGCGACTGCTTCGCCATGGCGATGCGAGCGTCTGGCGCGTCGGAGCACTGGGATCAACTTCCAGGCTGCACTCCAGGCGGTTGAGCACGTCGGCAAGCCGCGCGAGGTTCTGCTCCGCCCGGTCGGGCGTGACGTCGATGTCCTCGGTCGCGTAGTGCTGTCCGTGACTCTGGAGCGCCGCGCCGCCGATGACCACGAACCGCGCTTCCGCCTCGCGCAGTGCGCGGAGCAGCGTCTCGCGCCCGCGATCTATCGGGTCTGCCTGGCCGGCCATTCATCGGCGCGAGCGCGGCGCTCGGGCAGGCTCGGGGGCTCGGCCGCCGTGGGGCTCAGGCCACGTGCGGTGAGCTGTAGCGTCGCATCGAGGGCGAGTGCGAACCGCTGGCTGTACGGCGCGGGATCGGTTAGCGCGATGCGCAGCAGATCAACGAGCCCCGCCACCTCCACAGCGCCCCCGCCTATCGTGACCTCGGTCGCGGCGCGTACGAGGTCGGCGAATCCGTAAGTGCCGGGGGGCGCGTCGAGCAGACGGACGCGATCGGGTGCCGCCGACGCGGCGAGGACCGTCTCCGTAGCCAGTGCTCGATCCTCGGGGTGCACCACGAGATCGAGCGTGCCCTCATCGCTCAGGATCAACGGCCAGCCGTGCAGCGCCCCGGCGACCTCCCCCACCACTGCCGCCCGCAGTCCAACC
>JASHYF010000180.1 GCA_030043235.1 Solirubrobacteraceae bacterium
TACCTACCCGGCCCCTTGCTCCCAGCCGGCGCCAAGCTCGTGCAGATCACCAGCGACCCCGCGGAGGCCGCACGCGCGCCGGCGGGAGAGGCGATCGTCGGAGACGTGGCCCATGCGCTCGCCCGGCTCGCGGAGCTCGTCGGCGACTCGGCGCGCGAGACCCCCCAGCCGCGAGCTCAGCCTCCGGAGCCCGCAGATGGCGACCCCTTGAGCGGCTCCGCGGCGATGGCGGCGCTCGCCGAGGCGTGGCCCGAGGATGGGATCGCGGTGCTGGAGGCGCCCTCCAGCACGCTCGCGCTGCGCAACCGCCTGCGCCTGTCCCAGCCCGGCAGCTACTACTTCAGCTCCAGCGGCGGGCTCGGATTCGGCATCGCCGCCGCCGTCGGCGTGCAGCTCGCGCAGGGCGGGCGCCCCGTCGTATGCGTGCTCGGCGAGGGCTCCGCGCAGTACGGCATCACCGCCCTGTGGAGCGCCGCCACCTACCGGGTGCCCGTCACCTTCCTCGTGCTGCGCAACCAGGAGTACACGATCCTCAAGTGGTTCGCCGAGCTCGAGCACGTCGCCGGCGCGCCGGGGCTCGACCTGCGTGGGCTCGACGTCGCCGCCGTCGCAAACGCCTACGGCGTGCCTTCCCGCGAGGCCGCAACGCGCGAGCAGCTCACCGGCGCCCTGCGCAGCGCGATCGCCGCCGAGGACGGCCCGCAGCTCATACAGGTGCCGGTGGCCTCGGGCATGTGGCTGGAGTGACGGTGGCGCACTACGCCGGCAAGCCGCGGTGAGCGCGTTCGTCACCGCCGGCGGCGGGTTCCTGCTGGCGGTCCTGTGGTTCGACCTCATGTTCGACGTGCAGGTCGTCTCGCATCGCGGCCGCGAGCTGCCCGAGGAGGTGCTCGCGTCGATCGCCGGCTACTACCGCCGCGTGACCACCGCCGCGCGACCGATGAACAGCGTGGTCGCCGCCGTCATGCTCGCCACGCTCGCCGCCGTCATCGCCGAGATCGCCAAGGACGAGCACCCGCGATGGGCGACGTGGGCCTCGCTCGCGGCGGCGCTGCCGCCGATGCTGCTCGCCGGCGGGCGCACGGTGCCGAACGCCGTGCGGCTGGGCGCGCGCAAGGACTCCGCGCAGGGTCAGTCGGCGCTGGCCGTCGCGGTGTGGCGCGACCACGTCTTCTGCGCCGTCGCCATCGCCGTGCTGCTCGTGCTGCAGCTGGCCTGCAAATGAGCCGATGAGCCGGGTTCCTGCAGCGCTGGGTCGTTGCGGCGCTCACCAACGCAGCAGCCGCACGCCCGCGATCGCTGGGACGCAGCGATCACGCTGGCGCGAGCGCGCCGGTCGTCGCAGTCACCGGCTGCCTCGCGTCTGGACGCGCCGCACGGCACGCCGCGTTGGCGGGGACGTCTTGCTGGCCGAAGTCCGCACTCCCCCTCCTGCTCGTCTTGAAAGACCCACGCCGCAGTCGCCAACACGCCGGCGATCAAGACGATGCAACCTGCCGCCCAGATGATCTCAACCAGCACCATCACACCACCGTCGTCTCTTGTCGCTCGATTGCGCTGAGGAGTCGCAGGTGGGCGATGTCAAGCGCGCCCGTGTTCCGAGGGGACGTCGCCCCACAGCACACAGCACGGAAAAGCTCCGCGGCGTGAGCTAGTGCCCGGGCCTCACGGTGGGTGAGCATGACCGTCACTGTGCATTCCTCCGCGTTCGTCGGTGCAAGTGGCTCGTTCGCATGGGATCCCACGGCGACAATCATGCAATCAGTCTTCGAGCAAGCCCATCATCCGTAATTCCTTCGGAACGAACGATCAGTGATTTCCCCGGCCGCTCTGCCAGAAGCTCGGCAGGGCACCGCTCCTTCCCGGCTTCGTGCTCAGTGTGCTCGGAAGACCGTCAGCGGGACAACCGCCCGAGCGTGGAATCGCCCGCACTCGAACACGGAGGCGTCACAGCGCTCGGCTCTGCGCTCCCGCTGGCTCCAAACTCCCTAGAATCGAGCATCCAGGGCGCGTAGCTCAGTGGGAGAGCGCTCGCTTCACACGCGAGAGGTCGCAGGTTCGAAACCCGCCGCGCCCATAAAAGGCCCCTGGAAATCGGTGGTTGTTGAGTCGCGCGCCCATCGTGTGAGCGCTCGCTATCGCAGTTATTTGCGTTTCATTTGCTTTTCCTCCTGCTCCCCATATCGTCGCGAGAGCAGCTCTTCCCCCCATGCTCTTGTGGGTCTTCTCGAACAGGGAGCTCTCGCGTGTCCAGCGGTCGGTCTCTATGCGCACCTGAGCGGGCGCAGGGCCTCACTGCCACAGCCCGGAGATGGGCAGCGCCCAGATCCGGTTGCCGAGGGGCAGCGTGTGCTCTCCGGAGTAGATGATCACGCCGGCCTTGAAGCGTGGGCCGAGCTTGTCGCGCAGCAGGCGTAGTCCACGTGTGTCGGAGGCGTTGACGGTCGTTGCGGACTTCGCCTCGATCCCGGCGAGGTCACCGGATGCGGACTCGATCAGGAGATCGACCTCGCGCTTCTCAGTGTCGCGGTAGAAGAACATCTCGACCGGCGTGGAGCTCCATGTGGCCTGCTT
>JASHYF010000181.1 GCA_030043235.1 Solirubrobacteraceae bacterium
TTCACGTTCACGCCCGCGAGCGAGCCGACGTTCGAGCTGACGCCGTACCAGTCGAAGAAGAACAGGAAGACGAAGAACAGCACTGCGCTCACGCCGGTGACCTGGTCGGAGCGGCGCAGGCGAGAGATGTCGAAGCTCATGTGAGATGACCCCCCGTAGTCGTGGTGGATGCGACCGTCAGCTCCGGCCAAGGCGCCGGAGATTGCATCGGCCATCACAAGGTTCCGCGCGCGGCACGACAATCCTGCCCGTCTTGACCAGGGCGGCCGCTGAGGGCGTTGAGGTGGACGCCGAGCGTGAGGGCGAGCTACTAGCTACTTCCCCCGGATAAATCAGGGGGTGTAAGTCGGTTTCCGTCCGGGCTGAAGGTCAGTATTTGCCTGGAAATGATCGAGCTTGTGACTAATCTGGGAGGTGCGTGTGCTGACCTTGTTCGCGGACGGGGCGGAGTCGTTGTGGGACGAGATCCTGCCGGCGGAGGTGCGGGCGCTGCCCGGCGATCTCGCGCGGCTGGACGAGCTGTTGGCCGACCCGGAGCTGTTGACGCCGATCGCGGTGCGCTGGGAGCGGGAGCTTTCCGAGGCGAGCCGGTTCTCGGACCGTGGGCGTCCGTCGTTGGCGATGGAGACCTACGTGCGGTTGATGGTGATCAAGCATCGGTCGGGGTGGGGGTACGAGACGTTGATGCGGGAGGTCTCGGACTCGATCCACCTGCGGCGGTTCTGCCGGCTGGGGCTCTCCGAGCGGGTGCCGGACGAGTCGACGGTCCGCAAGCTCACGCGCCGGTTGGGGGCGGAGGTCGTGCACGAGCTCACGCGGCTGGTGATCCAGAAAGCCAGGCGGGAGAAGCGGTTTCGCCCGCGCGCGGCGAGGATCGACTCGACCGTCGTCGAGGCAGACATCCGCTATCCGACGGACGCCGGCCTGGCTGCGGACGGGGTTCGTGCGCTCGCCAGAGAGGGACGCAAGCTGGCGGCGAAGATCGCCGCCAAGCGGACCGCGGTGAGGGATCGCTCTCGTGCTGTGGGCCGGCGGATGCGGGCGCTGGGGCGCACGCTGCGCCGCCGCTCCGGGGAGGCGAAGGCCGAGGTGCTGGAGCTGACCAAGCAGGCCGGGCAGATGCTGCGCGCATCGGTCAAGCAGGCACGAGCGCTGGCCGCGACCGCCCGGCGCAAGGCCCGCGGCCGCGGCGCCAAGGCCAAGCTGAAGGCCGCCCGGGCGCTGGAGGAACTCGCGGACCGCTGCGAGAAGGTCACCGAGCAGATCCAGAAACGTGTCAAGGGCGAGAAGATCACCGACCGGCTCGTGTCGCTGTGGGACCCGGATGCGCGCCCGATCCGCAAGGGCAAGCTCGGCAAGCCCAACGAGTTCGGGTACGTCGATCAGCTCTGCGAGATCACGGCGAACACCAAGCCGGGTGCGCGCGGGTTCATCGTGCCGCCCACCAGCCAGATCGGCAACCCGGCCGAGAACACGCTGCTGCCCGACACCGCCAACGAACTGCGCACGCTCGAGATCACGCTCAAGGAGGTGATGGTCGACGGCGGGTTCACCACCAACGAGACCAACAGCGCGCTCGAGGGCTTGGCCGACGAGCTCTACATCGCCGGCCGCCAAGAAGCGGGCTCGCCGCGCACCCGCCGCCGCCAGCGGCGCTACCGAACCGGCGCGGAGGGACGGATCAGCCACCTCAAGCGCGGGTACGGCGTGCGCCGCAGCCGACTCAAGGGCGACGAAGGCCACCGGATCTGGGATGGTTGGGCGACATTCACCTACAACGCCGACACCTACACCACCCTCCCGTGACCGAACACCCTCAACCAGAAGGACAACGGCAGAAACCCAGGAAACGAGCCAGACAAAAGGAAGACCCCCAAGCCACGACAACCCACCGACCTCGCCATTCCTCGCCCTACGAACACCGGCCAGCGTTTATCCGGGGGAAGTAGCTAGGAGCGCGGGTCGGTAACCCGGGTGGTGCTGTCCGGTGGGTTTAAGACGATGTGGTCGTCCCCGAGTGGTGGAGGGTCGCATGTCGAGTGTGGTGCAGGATCGGCTGGTGGAGGTGGAGTTGGTGCAGGCGCCGGGTGTGCGGCGGGCGCCGGTTGGGGCGGGGAAGGCGTTCCGGGCGTATGACCCTGGCCAGGTGTTGTTGATGTCGCCGTGTTTGCAGGATTGGGTTCCGGATGGGCACTTGGCTCGGTTCGTCTCGGATCTCGTCGATGAGGCCCTGGACCTGTCGGCGGTCTACTCAAGCTATGAGGAGGAGCGGGGCTTCCCGCCGTATGACCCGCGGCTGATGGTCAAGCTGTTGATCTACGGTTACGCGACCGGGACGCCGTCCTCGCGAAAGCTTGAGGAGCGCACCTATTCCGATGTGGCGGTGCGGTTTTTGTGTGCTGACCAGCACCCGGACTACCGGCCGATCGCGCGGTTCCGCAGGCGTCATCTGGAGGCGTTGGCGGAGCTGTTCGTGCAGGCGTTGCGGCTGTGCGGTGAGGCCGGCCTGGTTGGCCTGGGGACGCTCGCGTTGGATGGCACGAAGTTGCGCGCGAACGCGTCGCGTCACAAGGCGATGAGCTACGAGCGGATGGTCAAGAAGGAGCAGGAGTTGGAGGCCGAGATCGCCGCGATCCGCTCCAACGCGCAAGCGTTGCTCGCTGACGCCGAGCGCGTCGATACGCAGGAGGACGAGCGCTACGGGGCCGATCGTCGCGGGGACGAGCTGCCCGAGGAGTTGCAGCGCCGCGAGCAGCGGCTCGCCAAGATCCGTGAGGCGAAGGCGGCTTTGGAGGAGCAGGCCCGCGAGCGTGAGCGGGCTCGCCGCACTGAGCTCAAAAAGCAGGGCAAGAAGCCCGGGCGGACCCGTGATGGGCGTGACCCGTTCGCGCCGAAGCCCTCAGCGCAGCGGAACTTCACTGATCCGGAGTCGAAGATCATGAAGACCTCCGACGGGTCCTTTCACCAGTGCTTCAACGGGCAGGCGGTCGTTGACAGCGAGACGCAGGTGATCGTCGCGGCCGAGCTTTCTGACCAGGCGCCCGACGCCGAGCAACTGGAGCCCGCGCTCGACCAGCTGGAGGAAAACCTCGACGCGATCGGTGCCCAGTTGCCCGGGAACGCGGCGTTGACCGCGGATGCCGGCTACTTCTCCGAGGAGAACGTCAAGAGCACCACCGCGCACGGGTTGGACCCACACATCGCGACCGGCCGCTTCAAGCACACAGAGCCCCAGCCACCAGCACCCAGGGGGCCGATCCCGAAGGACGCTACGCCGAAGCAGCGCATGGCACGCAAGTTGAGAACCAAGCAGGGCCGTGCCGTTTACGCCCGGCGCAAGGCGATCGTCGAGCCCGTCTTCGGCCAGATGCAAACCGTTCAAGGCGCCCATCAGCTGCTGCTACGCGGCAAAGGAGCCGCGCGCGCCCAATGGCGCTTCCAATGCGCCATCCACAACCTCCTCAAGCTCCACCGCAACGGCGGACTGGCCCTCCCGAGCCCCGGATAAACCCAGCCCACGGACTCCCACCCCCCACAAGCCCCGCCGAGAGCCCCAGCGACCTCCAACACAACAGGATCAGCCACTCACCGAGCCGCCGACCAGCGCCATCGGCGCCGATCTCCACCCCTCACGTCCACCGCCCCTCGATAGCGACCCACGCTCCTAGTACCTCGTGCAACGCCGGGCGCTCGATCACGAGCATCGGCGCGCCTGCACGTATGCCCAGCGTCTCGACATCGACCTCTGAGAGCGTGCGCCCGGCACCGTCGCGGAATACCGTGTGCTCGGCGGTAGCGGCGATCGAGCGCACGGCCGCACCAAGCCCCAGCGCATCCAAGGCGTGCACCGCGTTGGGCCAGAGCACCAAGCCCGCGCCGATCGTAGTGCCAGACGGCGAGCGCTCCAGCACAAGCGGCTCGTGGCCGGCCAACGCGACGGCCCTCGCGGCACACAGGCCGCCGATCCCGCCGCCGACGATGACGATCCGCTGCATACCCAGAGAATAAGGTCACAGCCAGCGGCAAGCAGATCGGCAGCAGCTCAGGCGGCACTGCCCGCTTCGATGAACGACTCCATCTGTCGGCGT
>JASHYF010000182.1 GCA_030043235.1 Solirubrobacteraceae bacterium
AAGCGCTGCGCGAGTCGATCACGAAGTTCGCGCTCAAGGAGCTCGCGCCGCACGCGGAGGAATGGGAGGAGACCACCTTCCCCGACTCGGTCTTCCGGCGCATGGGCGAGCTCGGCTTCCTCGGTCTCGACAAGCCGGAGGAGTACGGCGGCCAGGGCGGCGACTACTACTCCGCGCTGGTGCTCGCCGAGTCGATCACGCACGCGAACTCGGGCGGGCTCGCGATGGGCCTGGCCGTGCAGACGGACATGGCGATGCCGCCGATCCTCAAGTTCGGCACCGAGGAGCAGAAGCGCCAATGGGCCGAACCGGCGATCAAGGGCGAGGCGATCCTGTGCCTGGGGATCACCGAGCCGGACGCCGGCTCGGACGTCGCGGGGATCAAGACGCGCGCGGTGCGCGACGGCGAGGAGTACGTGATCAACGGCTCGAAGACCTACATCACCAACGGCCACCGCGCGAACGCGATCGTGCTCGTGACCAAGACCGACCCCGACGCCGGCTACGACGGGTTCACGCTGTTCCTCGTGCCGATGGACTCGCCGGGGGTGATCCGCGAGAAGCGCCTGGAGAAGCTCGGCATGCACGCCTCGGACACCGCGCTGCTGGCCTTCCAGGACGTGCGCGTGCCCGCCTCCGCGGTGCTCGGGCAGGTGGGCAAGGGCTTCTACCACATCATGTGGGAGCTGCAGGGCGAGCGCCTGATCGGCGCCGCGGGCTGCGTGGCGGGGGCGCAGAAATGCTTCGACCGCACACTCCAGTACGCGCACGAGCGCAAGGCCTTCGGCCGCGAGATCGGCAAGTTCCAGGTGATCCGCCACAAGTTCGCCGAGATGGCGACGAAGATCGAATCGGCTCGCCAGCTCGTCTACATGACCGCGTGGCGCTTCCAGAACGGCGAGTACCCCGTGCGCGAGATCTCGATGGCCAAGCTGCACGCCGCGCGCGTCGCCTGCGAGGTCGCCGACGAGTGCATCCAGATCCACGGCGGTGCGGGCTACATGCGCGAGTACGGCGTCGAGCGCGCGTGGCGCGACGCCCGCCTGAACCGCATCGGCGCGGGCACCGACGAGATCATGCTCGACGTGATCGGCCGCTCCTACGGGCTATAGGCCTCCGCTCTCCCGGAGCGCCCGTGCCCCGTCTGATCACCATCCCCATCAGCCACTACTGCGAAAAGGCGCGCTGGGCGCTCGAGCGCGCCGGCATCGCCTACCGCGAGGAGCGCCACGTACAAGGGGTGCACCGGATCGTCGCCCGCCGCGCCGGAGGCGGCGCGACCGTGCCGGTGCTCGTGACCGACGCCGCCGTGATCGGCGAGTCCCACGAGATCCTCGCGTGGGCCGACGAGCGCACCCCGGGCGAGCTCCGGCTCCTCCCCGCCGAGCCGCGTGAGCGGGCCGAGGCCGAGGCGCTGTGCCGGCGCCTGGATGCCGTGCTCGGGCCGGCCGGCAGGCGGCTCATGTACGTGCACATGCTCGCCCAGCGCCCGCTCGCCGTCGCCTACAACAACCAGGGCGTGCCGGCGTGGGAGGACCGCGCGATGCGCTGGGGCTGGCCCGTCGCCGAGCGCTTCATGCGTCGCGTGCTCGACATCTCGCCGGGCGTCGAGGCCGGCGACGAGGCAACCGTGCTCGGCGAGCTCGACAGCATCGCCGGGCTGCTCTCGGACGGTCGCCCCTACCTGTGCGGCGAGCGCTTCGGCGCGGCCGACCTGACGTTCGCGGCGCTCGCCGCCGCCGTGATCATGCCGCCCGGCTACGGCGTCGCCCTGCCGCGGCCCGAGCAGCTGCACACGGGCACGGCCGGCCTCGTGCGGCGGATGCGCGCGCACCCCGCCGGGCGCTACGCGCTCTCCCTGTACGAGCGCCACCGCCGCGTGTCGCCTGCCCCCGCGAGCGTGGCGGGCGCATCCCGATGAGCGCCCCCGCGCCCCCGTTCTCCGACGAGCACGAAGAGCTGCGCGGCTCGATCCGCGGCTTCATCGAGCGGGAGCTCGCACCGCACGCGCAGCGGTGGGAGGACGAGCACTGGTTCCCCAACGACGTCTTCGCGAAGCTCGCCGCGCAGGGGCTGCTCGGGCTCAAGTACCCCGAGGAGTACGGCGGGCAGGGCGGGGACCACCTGCACGAGGCGGTCCTGTGCGAGGAGCTCGCGCGCGTCGGCTCGGGCGGCACGGCTGCCGGGATCGGCGCGCACGTGAACATAGCCACGCCGCCGATCTGGAAGTTCGGCACCGACGAGCAGAAGCGCCGCTACCTCGCGCCGGCCATCCGCGGCGAGCTGATCGGCGCGCTCGGGATCACCGAGCCGGGCGCCGGCTCCGACGTGGCCTCGCTGAGCACGCGCGCCGAAGCCGTCGACGGCGGCTTCGTGGTCAACGGCGAGAAGACCTACATCACCAACGGCGCGCGCGCGGACTTCATCGTCACGGCCGTGCGCACGAGGCGCGAGGGCGGCCACCACGGGATCTCCTTCCTGATCGTCGACCGCGGCGAGGGCGTGCGCTCCTCCACCCTTGAGAAGCTCGGCTGGCACGCCTCCGACACGGCCACGATCAGCTTCCAGGACGTGTTCGTCGCGCGCGAGAACCTGCTGGGCGAGCTCGACGAGGGCTTCAAGCTGATCATGGCCAACTTCCAGTGGGAGCGGCTGGCGATGGCGCTCGGCGCCGTCGGCGCGATGCAGCTCGCCTGGGAGCGCACGGCCGCCTTCGCGCGCGAGCGTCACGCCTTCGGGCGAGCGCTGTCTGGGCACCAGGCGATCCGCCACAAGCTCGCCGACCTCGCCACCTCCGTGTACACCTGCCGCTGCGTCGCCTACGACGCGCTGCGCCGCTTCGTCGCCGGCGAGGAGCCGCTCAAGGAGGTCACCATGGCCAAGCTGCTCACGCAGCGCGCGTGCTTCGAGCTGATGGACGCGTGCCTGCAGATCCACGGTGGCGCCGGCTACATGCGCGAGTACTTCATCGAGCGCGCCGCCCGCGACGCGCGCCTCGGCCCCATCGGGGGCGGCAGCGACGAGATCATGCGCGAGATCCTCGGCCGCATGCTGGACGCGCCCGCACGCGCGCGGCCGTGACGGCCAGCCGTTCACGAACATCCGTCCAGATTTCCCGTTGCAACGCTAACGGGCATGCGGCACGGGGTCGATACGACCCCGTGGCCTCCGCTCGCGTCGCTAGTTTCTCGCGCATCGACCCCGAGGCCTCCGCTCACATCGCGAGTTTCTCAGGCGTCGCCCGTTTCTCAGGCATCGCCCGTCTCTCAGGCATCGCCCCCACCGGCATCGCCCGGGCCGGCTCCTCAGGCATCGCCCGGGTCGGCATCGCACGCGCCGGCTCCTCAGGCATCGCCCGGGCCGGCATCGCACGCGCCGCACGGGTGGCAGCGGCTGTGCCGGCTGTCGCGCTGGTCATCTGCGTGTGCAGCTCCCCCGCGCTCGGCTCCACGCGCGCGCGCCAGATCCGCTCGCACGGATGCGCATACGCCGGGCTGATGCCCACCGCGCGCAACCTCGGCCTCGTCCGCGCGGCCACCCTGTGCCTGATCAACCGCGAACGCGTCGCCCGCGGCGAGCGCCCGCTGCTCGCGAACGCGCGCCTGCAGCGCGCAGCCCAGGAGCACACCGAGAGCATGGCCTTCGGCGACTACTTCGAACACGTGGGGCCGTCTGGCATGACGCCGCTCGCCCGGCTGCGCGCCGTCGGCTACATCTCCAGCTCGCACGTGAGCTACGAAGTCGGCGAGAACATCGCCTGGGGGACGCTGTGGCTGGCGACGCCGGGCTCGATCGTCGGCAGCTGGATGCGCTCGCCGGGCCACCGCGCGAACATCCTCGACCCCCGCTACCGCGAAACCGGCATCGGCGTCTCCGCGCATCCGCCCGCGTCCCTCGCCCAGGGGCAGCCCGGCGCCATCTACACGCAGGACTTCGGCGTGATCATCCACGGCTTAAGATCGCAATGAGCAGGCCGGCGCCATGCCGCGCGGCGCCAGCGCTCGAGCAATGCTCGGGTATGGCCCTGACGACGTGTGAATCCAGTTCAGATGCCCGACACCTCCACCGGGGTCGCCGACCGCCGCTTGTGGCTGCCATTCCCAAGGTCCCCTTCATCGTTCGTGCCCCAGCAGTCGACATGACGGGTCGACAGCAGCGCGCACGCGTGTTCTCTGCCCGCCGTCACCTGGGTGGCGTCCGCGATGCCGCGCACTTCAACCGGGATGTCGCTGTCGGTCCGCGAGTCATTCCCGAGTTGCCCTTCTGCATTGGCTCCCCAGCAGTCGATGTGCCCAGTTGACAGCAGCGCGCACGTATGCTCCTGCCAGGCGCTGACCTCGGTGGCGTCGGTGATTCCCTGCACTTCGACCGGCGTGTTCGTGTTGGTCTTCGTGCCGTTGCCGAGTTGCCCATCGTCGTTGTATCCCCAGCATGCGACGTGGCCGCTGACGAGCACCGCGCACGTGTCTTCCTCACCCGCGGCCATCTGCGTGGCTTCAGCGATGCCCTGCACTTCGACCGGGGTTTCGGTGCCAGTGTTCGCGCCGTCGCCAAGCTCGCCCCGTCCGTCGAGTCCCCAACATTCGATGTGGCCGCTGGACAGACGCACGCAGGCATAATCCCCTGCGCCGACGACCACCTGGGCAGCATCCGTGATTCCTTCGACGGCGAGCGGGACCACGGATGCGGCCTCCTTGCCGGGGATGCCGCCCCAACACTCCAGTTCGCCGTCGGACAGCACCGCACAGCTATCGTCAGAGGCCGCGGCGAACTGCACGGCGGTGGTCAGACCCTGCGCTTCAACCGGGGTATCCGCGTTGGTCGTCGTGCCATTCCCAAGTTGCCCGAACGCGTTGAAGCCCCAGCATTCGGCGTGGCCGCTGGTCAACACCGCGCATGTGTGCGCATGGCCGCCGGCGACCTGGCCGGCGCCCGTCAGACCGAGCACTTCGACCGGGACATCGGAGCTGACAGTGGTGCCGTTCCCGAGCTGCCCGTCTTCGTTCCCACCCCAGCATGCGACGTGACCGGTGGTCAACACCGCGCATGTGCCGGTGCCGTCCCCGGCGACGCTCTGGCCGGTGCCGGGGGATTCTTCGGGCCTGACGCTGACCACGGTCTTCTTCTTGGCCGTAGCCGTTCCGCCTGCTCCCGCGGCTGCGAGCGTGAGCTCGAACTTGGCGACCTTCTTCCCGCTGTTGGCAGGCATCACGACTTCAACGCTGACGGTGCCTCGTTCGCAGGCAAACGTCGTCGGCAGCCCCGCCACGGGCCTGCTTGACGACAGCGTGCATTCGGTCGCGTCCGAGACCGAAGCGGACACGGTGGTCGTGCCGCCGGAGCCAACCAGCGCGGGGGTAGCCCTCAGGTCCGAGATCGACGGCTTTGCCTGAGCGGCGCCCGCGCCGGCGCACGAACAGATCACCATGACCCCGACCGCCAGACAAGCACGTCCCACACGCCTCGGTCCGGCAACCGCCCACGATTCCATTGCCATCTCCTCCTCGTTCTGGGCAAGCGTACCACTCGTGTCGCCGCGAGATCATAAGAAGCATAAGGAACCGAGCCGTTATGTGGAAAGACGCCACCAGCCGGCTGCAGGTCATCCGACGCTCCCGCCGTGGCGCGCCCAAAGCGCTCCGGTAGTCTGCACTGCGTTCACTTACGACAAGGAGACGTACAAGCTATGGGAGTACTCGACGGCAAAGCCGCCATCGTCACCGGCTCGGCGCGCGGGATCGGCCGCGCCACCGCCGAGCTGCTGGTGGAGCACGGCGCGCAGGTCCTGATCAACGACCTCGACGGCGACGTGGCCGAGCAGGCCGCCTCGGAGATAGCCGGCGAGACCGCCGTCTTCGCGGGCGACTTGACAAAGCCCGGCATGTGCGATGAGCTCGTGCGCAAGGCGATCGACGCGTTCGGCAAGATCGACATCATCGTCAACAACGCCGGCTACACGGTGGACGCGCCCGTGCACAAGCTCACCGACGACCAGTTCCAGAAAATGCTGGACATCCACACGGTCGTCCCCTTCCGCGTGATTCGCGCGGCCGCCCCCCACCTGCGCGAGCCCGCCAAGAAAGAGCGCGAGGAAGGCCGCGAGGTGTTCCGCAAGATCGTCAACGTGTCCTCCACCTCCGGCACGTTCGGCAACGCCGGCCAGGCCAACTACTCCTCCGGCAAGGCGGGGGTGCTGGGCCTCACGAAAACCGTGGCCAAGGAGTGGGGCCAGTTCAAGGTGAACGTGAACGCCGTCGCGTTCGGCTTCATCGACACGCGCCTCACGCAGGCGAAGGTGGACGAGAACGTGATGGAGAAGGACGGCGAGCAGATCCAGCTGGGCATCCCCGAGCAGATGCGCCAGATGGCCTCCGCGATCATCCCGCTCGGGCGCCCCGCCACGCCGGCGGAGGCGGCGGGGGGCATCTTCTTCCTGTGCTCGCCGTGGTCGAACTACGTGCACGGGCAGACGCTGCACGTGACCGGCGGCATCTTCGGCGGCATGAGCGGCTGACGCACCTCGCCCGCCGGGCCGTCGATCGCGCTCAGGGCGAGGCGGGCGGGTACCCGCCCGCCTGGAACGGCCCGGAGCGGTCGGGGGCGCCGGCGGCGCCGGCGTGCAGCTCGCGCAGGTCGAAGTACAGGACGGCGGCCGCGAGCGCGGACAGCGGCGCGGTGAGGATCCCGACGACCACACGCGCCACGATCGCCGCGCCCGTGCCTGCCGACGCGGCCGCGACGTCGACCGCGTCGGAGAGCACGACGACCACGATGATCAGCACGAAGATCACGGCGAACACCCGCCATGCGTTGCCCTTGACGAGCTCGCGGCTGCGCCCCAGCGCTCGCAGCCCGGGAGGACGCTCGAGCACGACGACCGGAGCGAACACCGCCCAGATCGTCAGCAGCACGAGCCCGGGGACGATGAACAGGACGAAGCCGATCAGCACGGCCACGCCGGCCACGAGCCCCACGAGGACCAACTGTCCCAGCACGGGCGAGACCGCCCGCAGGAGCCGACCGACGCTGGCGTCGCGGCGACCGTCGCGCACGTCCGCCACCAGCTCGACGATCATGCCCGTGAACAGCGTGGTGGCGACGAGGTCGACGAGCAGCGCGACGAGCGCCAGCGAGGCGCTGGCCGCGACGAGCAGCTCGGCGATGATGCCCGTGAACACGAACACCACGGCCGCCGCCGGCATCAGCACGGGCGCTTGGTCCACGTAGATGTCCAGCACGCGGCGGATCACGCCGCCGACGTCAAGCTGCGCCTGCACGTCGCTCCCGTGAGTCCCATCGCCGGCGCATCGCACTCGAGACGATAGGCGAGCGTCCCGACGTCGTCGCGGCGCTCAAGCGACGGCTGCGCCCTTCGGCGCTCGCCGCCGTGACCGGCGCTGCTCGCGCGCGCGCCGCAACACGCCCTTGCGCCCATGCTGCTCGAGGCCCTCGTACAGGCGACGGATCTCGGCGAGGACCTGGTCGGCGACGGCCTGTTCCTGCTCGCGCGTGGGCGCGTCGGTCTGCTCCCAGCAGACCGCGTCCCCATACTGGACCGTCACCTTCGGGAACTGCAGACGCTTCCAGTTGCGCACGTGCGAGGAGCCGTAGATCGCGATCGGCACGACCGGCGCACCCGTTTCCAGCGCCAGGCGCCCGATGCCGCGCCTGGCCTGCTCGGCCACTTTGCCCGTGCGCGAGCGACCGCCCTCGCAGTATATGGCGATCGCGCCACCCTGGTCGAGGATCTTGCGGGCCGTGACGAACGTCTCCTCGTCGCGCGCGCCGCGACGCACCGGGAACACGCCGCCGTGAGAGTAGATGAACCGCATCGGGCGTTTGAACAGCTGCGACTTGGCCATGAAGCGCACCTTGCGACGGAGGTAGCAGCCCATCAGGAAGTGGTCCATGAACGAGAAGTGGTTGGGGGCGAGGATCACCGCGCCCCGGCCCGGCACGTTCTCCACGGAGATCGCACGCGCGCGCAGGAACGTGTACGCGTAAAGCGAGGTGATCACGCGGGTGAGCTCGTACGCCCAGTCCGGTTCGCGCGTGCGCGCGCGTGCGTGGAAGCGATCGAAGTGCTCCTTCGGGCGCGGGTCGGAGTAGACCTGCTCGCGCATCGGTGCGAGATCGCTCATCCAACGCTCTACCTCGCTGGGCGCGCAAGGTTACGCGCGCGAGGCGCGAAGCTACGCGCGCGCGAGACGCGAGGCGCAAAATTACGCGCGCGCGAGGTACGCGCGTGCGAAGTCCACGAGCTGGCGCGCGCGATGCGCGAAGCCCGCGAGCGTACGGCCGCTTGCGCGATGCGCGAGGTCCAGCTCGACCTCGATCACGCGATGGCCCGCGCGCACCGCGTCGATCGTCATCCCCACCTCCATCCCGTAGCCGTGCGCGAACGGCAGCACGTCGGCCAGGGCGCGCGCGCTCAGCGCCCGCTGGCCTGAGATCGGCGCCCGCGTGTGCAGCCCGCAGCGCCGGCGAATCGCCCAGCGAGCGAACCCCAGCGCGAGCCCCAGGCCCCCGCCTGCGCGCGTGCTGAAAACGCCCACCGCCACATCTGCCCGGCCGGCGGCGACGGCGTTCACGAGCGCCCCGAGCTCGCGCGCCGAGCTCCCCAGGTCGGCGTCGCACAGGAGGAACACCGGCGCGCCCTGCTCGAGCGCGGCG
>JASHYF010000183.1 GCA_030043235.1 Solirubrobacteraceae bacterium
CGGGCGCGCCTTCCTGGGCGCTGGGCGTGGTGGCGAACGAGGGGGCGACCTGCAAAGTGAACGGTGCGCTTGCCACGTCCTGGACCCCGCGGCCGCCGGCGACGCTGATCCTCAGGGTGTAGCTTCCCGGCCGCTTGAAGGTGTGCGCGATCGAGTAGCTCGAACCGCTGAGCACGCCCGTCGCCAGCACCATGAAGCCTGCGCCGGAGGCGTCCTGACGCTCGAGCTCCACCCGCTGCCCCGCCGACGCCGGTTCGAGCGTGCCGGTGAAGCTCACCGCCTGGCCGGCGCTCGCGGCGGTGGGGGGCGCAGCGCACGCCAGCTGGAAGCTGACGTACTGGGGCAGGATCGTCGAGGAGGCGGTGGCGTCGCGCACCCTGTAGTAGGTGCTCCGCTGCGGGACCTCGGTGAAGGCGTAGCGTCCGGCGAGGTCCGTGGTGGTGCTTGCAAGCGCTTCGAAGGCGCCGGTGGCGCCGCGCGCGAGCAGTTCGACAGGCTCCTCGGCGCCAGCCGCCACGCCGCTGATCGTGACCGTCTGCCCGAAAGAGACCAGCGGCGAGGAGGACTGGATGGTCAGGTTGGGGTTCTGCCGCACGAGCACCTCGTAGGCGACCGGTTCGGACGCGGAGCGGTCGCGCGTCCCGGACCGAACGACCGCGCGTATCCACATCTCGCCGGGCGTCCGGAAGCCATGCTCGATCGAGAACTCACCCTGCGCGCCGACGCGGCCGAACGCGATCGTCCGCCACTGCGGGTCAGTCGTCGTGAATGACCTCTGCAGGGCCACGAGCGCGCCCGCACGCGCTGGAGTCACCGTGCCGGCGAACGTCGCCCACGACTTGGATCCCGAGCGCCCCGCGTTCTCGCTCGCGAGCTCGCTGCCCGCCGGCGGGTCGCTGAGCGTCACATCGAGCGCGACCGCGACGGCAACGTGTGCCCCGCGGGCTCCTTCCGCGCGAGCCGACAGCACCGTGTTGACCTCGATCGCGGAGATCGCAAGCCGGTAGGAGCCGTCGGCTTCGGTGACGGTGCTCCCGGCAACGCTCCTGCCGGCGCCATGGCCGGAGCGGTAGACGGTGACGAGCCGGCCGCCCGCGCTCGCGCCTTCAGGGCACGTCAGCCTGCCGATGACGCTCACCGTTTCGCCGGCCGTGATTCGCCGAGGGCTCGCTTCCTCCGTGAGCGTGCAACGTCTCGCGGGTCGCTGCCGCGTGCCCCGTTCCCGGTCCTGCTCCCGCTCCCGTGCGCGTTCTTCGCGTTCCCGTGCGCGTTCTTCCCGCGCTCGTGCGCGTTCTTCCCGCGCTCGCGCGCGTTCTTCGCGTGCCGCTTCGCGCTCGTGCGCTCGTTCTTCGCGACGGCTGTGTGCGGCGAGGCGCGCGCCCTGCGCCGGCGCCGCCACGGGCGTCAGCAGCGCGACAGGTGTGCCGGCCAGCGAAGCGCCCACAAGCAGGATGAGCGCGCGGAACTCGCGGGGGTTTGGCACGTCAGGTCTCCTTTCGGGTCGCCAGCAGCGGCCTGTCGCTGTTCGTGGGCGTTATCGGCTGGCGACGCGCGTTCCTTGATCGACCGGCGAGGAGCGAGCGTGGGCGCTCCCGGGCCTCGCGGCGAGCTCGCTCGGCGCTCCTCGGAGCTCACGGCGAGGTCGCTCGCCACTATGTTTGCTGGGAGCCGCACGGCTCCGAGAATGCGATGACGCGATGGCTCCCAGACCGCGACTGCTGATAATCACGCCGGACTTCCCCCCGGCCCCGGGTGGGATCCAGGTGATGGCGCATCGTCTTGCGGTGGGCATGAGCAGCTTCGAGACGATGACCGTGGCGCTCGACTGCGAGGGCGCGGCGGCGTTCGACCGCGGCAGCGAGGCGCCGGTGATTCGGGTGGGCGCCGGCCACCTGCCGCGAGCCGCCCGCAACGGGCTGCTGAATCTCGTGGCTTTGCGCAGTGCGCTCAGCTTTCGCCCCGAGGTCACGCTCCACCTGCACATCGTCTCGAGCCCCGCGGCGACGCTGCTGCGCCGCGCGCTCGGCGCGCCCAGCGTCCAGTACTTCCACGCCAAAGAGATCACCGCAAGGCCGAGGCTGGCGGCGTTCGCGGCCGAACGCGCCGACGCGGTGATCGCCGTGAGCGCGTACTGCGCCGAGCTGATCGCCGCCACCGGGGCGGCGCCGGCGCGCGTGCGCCTGATCTCGCCGGGCGTGGACATCCCCGGCGATCCGGCGCCCGAGCGTCAGGAGCGACCGACGATCGTCACGATCGCGCGTCTGGAGGACCGCTACAAGGGACACGACGTGATGCTGAGCGCGCTCGCGCTCGTGCGCGAGCGGGTACCCGACGCGCAGTGGGTGGTGGTCGGCGAGGGCTCTCTGCGCGCCGAGCTGGAACAGCGTACGTGCGCACAGGGGCTGTCGGACTCGGTGCGCTTCCTGGGCGCGGTGCCGGACGGGGAGCGCGACCGCTGGCTGCGACGCGCCGATCTGCTGGCGATGCCCAGCCGCCTGCCGGGCGCCGGGCGGGCGGGGGACGCCTTCGGCATCGTGTTCCTCGAAGCGGCGGCGTACGGAAAGCCGGTCGTCGCCGGCAACGTGGGCGGCGCGCTCGACTCGGTCAGCGACGGCGAGAGCGGGCTGCTCGTCGATCCGTGCGATCCGCGCGCCGTGGCGGACGCGATCGTGAGGCTGCTCAGCGACCGCGAGCTCGCCGGCAGGCTCGGCAGGGCGGGGGCGGCCAGGGCCCGCGAGTTCGCCTGGCCGGTGGTAGCTGAGCGCGTCGAGGAGCTGCTGCTGGAAGAGCGCGCGCGATCGCCCGCGCGCGGGAGCCGCGGGCGAGGCCGGCACGGGCGATCGCGGCGAGCACCCGCTTGAGGGTCCTGTACGTCAGTCACACCGCGCAGGTCAGCGGTGGCGAGCGCTCGCTGCTGGAGCTGCTCGGCGCGCTGCCCGCGGCGGTGCAGGCGCACGTGGCGACGCCGCGCGGGCTGCTGGCCTCAGAGGTGGGCGAGCTCGGCATCGCCACCACGCCGATCACCGGAACCGCCGGCAGCCTGCGCCCGCACCCGCTGCACACGCCCTTGACGATCGGCCAGCTCGCGCTCACCGCCGCGCAGGTCGGCAGGGCCGCGCGTCGCTGGCACGCGGAGATCCTGCACGCGAACTCGATCCGCGCGGGGATCGTGCTGGGGCTGGCCCGCGCGCGCGGGGCGCGCGTGGTGCACGTGCGCGACTGCCTGCCGCCGGGCGCGCTCAGCGGCTGGGCCCTGCGCCTGATCGCCGCCACCGCCACGACGGTCGTGGCCAATTCGCGCTACACCGCCTCCTCGGTGCTCGCCGTCGCGCCCGGCGCCCGTGTCGAGGTCGTCCACAACGCCGTCGATCTTGCGCGCTTCGATCCTGCACGTATCGATCGACCGGCCGCGCGCGCGCGCCTGGAGGGAGTCGCGCCGGGGCGCCTGCTGCTGGGCGTCGTCGCACAGCTGAGCCCGTGGAAGGGACAGGACACGGCGATCGAAGCGCTCGCGCTGCTGCGCGAGCGGGGCGTCGACGCGCAGCTGCTGCTGATCGGCTCGGCCAAGTTCCTCGCGCGCTCCACGCGCTACGACAACGAGGCCTACCTGCGACGGCTGCGCGCGCTGACGCATGCGGCCGGCCTCGACGAGCGCGTGTCCTGGCTCGGCGAGCGTGAGGACGTGCCCGAGCTGATCCGCGCGCTCGACATCCTGCTGCTGCCCTCGTGGGAGGAGCCGTTCGGGCGTGCGGCGATCGAGGCGATGGCCATGGAGGTGCCCGTGATCGCCACGAGCGTGGGCGGCCCCGCGGAGATCCTCACCGACGGGCGCGAGGGGCTGCTGCTCGCGCCCCGTGAGCCGCGCGCATGGGCGCAGGCCATCCACACGCTCGCACGGGACGCCGAGCGCCGCGCGCAAATGGGTCGCGCGGGGCGGCTCAGGGCGCAGCAGGGCTTCACGCTCGCCGCTCACGTGGCGGCGATCCTGGACGTGTACGAGCGCGCGCTCGCGCGCGCCGCGAGATAGCCCGCCGGCGTGCGCGAGGGGGCAGAGGCTGGGAGTCTTGCAATGCGCGTGTAAGTGCCCTAACGTTGGCGACGCGCGCGGAGGGCAGGCGCAACGGGCAGCTCCGGCACGCGCACCGGACACTCCCACGGCGAGCAAGGATGCCACCCACCTACAATCTTCGTGATGGCTGAGATGAAGGGGCTCGGTGGCGCGCGCGGCGTGACGCTCAACGACGGCGGCAACGGCAGGGCCCACGCGGCCGCGGCCACGCGGCCCGCAGACAGCGCCGCGGAGGTGTTCCGCCGTCTCAGCGAGCGCCCCACCGACCTGCTGCGCTTCGCCACCGCCGGCTCGGTCGACGACGGCAAGAGCACGCTGATCGGCAGGCTGCTGTACGACTCCAAGCAGGTGTTCGCCGACCAGCTCGCGCACGTCGAGCAGACGAGCAGGCGCATGGGTCACGAGTTCGTCGATCTGTCGCTGCTGACCGACGGCCTGCGCGCGGAGCGCGAGCAGGGCATCACGATCGACGTCGCCTACCGCTACTTCGCCACGGCGCAACGGCGCTTCATCATCGCCGACACGCCGGGACACGAGCAGTACACGCGCAACATGGTCACCGGCGCCTCCACCGCCGACCTGGCGATCGTGCTGGTGGACGCGCGCAAGGGAGTGGTCGCGCAGTCCAAGCGTCACGCGTTCATCAGCTCGCTGCTCGGAATCCCGCACGTGGTCGTGTGCGTCAACAAGATGGACCTCGTCAACTTCGAGGAGGCGGTGTTCGACGCGATCGTCGAGGAGTTCGACGCGTTCGCCGCGCGCCTCGAGCTGCCGGACGTGACCTTCATCCCGATCTCCGCGCTGCTCGGGGACAACGTGGTCGAGCGCTCGGAGGCGATGTCCTGGTATCAGGGCCCGCCGCTGCTCTACCACCTCGAGCACGTGCACATCGCCTCGGACCGCAACCTCATCGACGTGCGCTTTCCGGTGCAGTGGGTGATCCGGGTGGGCGGGCACCGGGTCGATTCGGCGGTCAACGACTACCGCGCCTACGCCGGCCAGCTCGCCGGCGGGATCATCCGCCCGGGCGACGAGGTGGTGGTGCTGCCCGGTGGGCAGCGCACGACGGTCGCCGGCATCGACACCTACGAGGGCGCGGTCGCGGAGGCCTTCCCGCCGATGTCCGTCGCGCTGCGCCTGAGCGACGACATCGACGTCTCGCGCGGCAGCACGATCGTGCGCACGCACAACCAGCCGACGGTCGCCAGCCGCTTCGAGTGCCTTCTGTGCTGGATGTCAGAGCAGCCTCTCAGCCCGCAGCGGCGCTATCTCGTCAAGCACACCACGCGCACGGCCAAGGTCGGCAAGATCGACGTTCGCTACCGGATCGACGTCGAGACCCTGCGCCGGGACGAGAGCGCGAGCACGCTCGAGCTGAACGACCTCGCACGCGTGCACATCGAGCTGAGCTCGCCGCTCGTGTTCGACTCCTACAGGCGCAACCGCGTCACCGGCAGCCTGATCGTGGTCGACGAGGCGAGCAATGACACGGTCGCGGCAGGCGTGATCCTCGACACGGAGGTGGAGGCTGACGGCGAGCAGACCAAGAGCGAGCGCAGCCCGAACGTCCGCTGGCAGGGGACGCGCATGACGCGCGAGCGACGCTGGCACACGCTGGGACACGGTGGCGCCACGCTGTGGTTCACGGGTCTGCCCGGCGCCGGCAAGTCAACGGTCGCGGCCGGGGTCGAGGAGCGCCTGCTGGAGGCTGGCCAGCCGGCGTTCCTGCTCGACGGCGACAACCTGCGTCACGGCCTCAACGGCGATCTCGGCTTCGACGAGCACGCGCGGAGCGAGAACGTGCGGCGCACGGCGCACGTGGCCAGGCTGCTGGCGGAGTCGGGGACGATCGCGCTCGTGAGCCTCGTCAGCCCCTACGCGGCCGATCGTGACGGGGCGGCCGCGCTGCACGCCGCGGATGACCTCGGCTTCCTCGAGATCTTCGTCGATACCCCGCTGGAGCTCTGCGAGCAGCGTGATCCCAAGGGCCTGTATGCCCGCGCGCGTGCAGGCGAGCTCGCCGGTCTCACCGGCGTGGGGGCGCCGTACGAGGCGCCCATCGAACCGGACCTGGTGGTGGGCCGGGGCGAAACGGTCGAGGAAGAGGTGAGGCGAGTCGTGGACCTGCTCGTGGCTCGCGGGCTCACCTCGCTGGCTCCCTCCTAGCCTAGCCCCCGATGGCGGGCGAGAAGAACATCCTCGACTTCATCGTCATCGGTGCCCAGAAGGCGGGCACCACCTCGCTCTTCCACTACCTGCACCAGCATCCCGAGGTCTGCGTGCCGGCCCGCAAGGAGGCGCCCTACTTCAGTCACGACACGGCGGTGTACACGCACGGGTGGGACACCTACCTCCGCAACCTCGTGCGCGAGGGCTACGGCGGCGACCCGGACCCCGCGCACAAGTGGGGGACCGTCACGCCGCATTACATGGTCGGCGGCGTCTACGAGGCCACGAGCGATGCGGAGCTGAGCCGCGACTACGACGAGCGCACCGTCCCCTCCCGCATCCGCGAGCGGCTGCCCGACGTCCGCCTGGTGGCGGTCCTGCGCGACCCCGTCGAGCGGGCCGTCTCCCACCACGGCATGGCGGTGCGGAGGGGCTCAGAGCAGCGGGCGTTCGACGACGCCGTGGACGCGCTGCTGCGTGCGCCGGCACTCGAAAGCGCGCGCAGGGAGCCGAAGGAGCTCACCGGTTACGTCGCGTGGGGGGAGTACGGGCGCATCCTGCGCGGATACTTCGAGCTCTTCCCGCGCGAGCAGATGCTCGTCGTCTTCACCGACGAGCTCGCGCGTTCACCTGCCGACGTGCTCAGCCGCATCCACGAGTTCATCGGGGTGCGTGCCGATTTCACGCCGGGCAATCTCGGCAGGCGCTTTGGCGTGGGGACGACTGCGCGGGGCTTCTCCTGGGCGAGCCCGTCCTCATGGCTCAGTCCCTCCTCGCTGCTGAGCCCGCAGGGCGTGCGCCGTGGCCTCAAGCGCCGCCCGCTCGCGCGGGCGGCCTGGCGCGCGGTGCCCGGAGCGGCCCAGGAGCGGCTCGCCCATCGCTACAAACGGGCCGCCACACGCACTGCGCTCCGACACCGGCGCAGCGCCCCGAACGAGGTTCGCGCGAACGCCGGCCGGAGCGCACACACGCTCGAGCGCCTGCGTGAGCACTACGCACGTGAAGCCGACGAGCTCGTCGCGCTGCTGGGCGCCTCCCCCCCGTGGCTGGGGGGGGACGATGCTCCCTGAGCGGGGAGCCCGACCCGGTGCTGGGAAGCTATTTCTTCCTCTTCTTCTTCTTGTGTTTCGTGGGCTCCGCGCCCAGGTGGACGGTCTGGCTGTGTCCTGACGCCAGCGGCCCGGCCGGGACCTCCACGAACGCCCGGTAAGAGCCGGCGTCCTGGATCATCACCACCAGGCTGAAGCGCGCCAGGCTTCTGGTGGCGCGTTTCGTGGTCGTGCTGAACTTGCTCACGAACGTGGGCTGCTTTTCCTTTTCCTTTTCCTGTTCGCCTCTCTTCTTGGACCTGCCGCCTTTTTCGAGCTTGCTCGGCGAGATGGGCTTTTCGCCGACTGGCTTTTCGAGCTCGAAGAACACGTGCGCGCCCACCTCGGACGGCGAGACCGTCCCGTACAGCCGCACCAGGCCTTTCTCGTATTTGCTCGTCCGAACTTTCAGGACGACGCGCACCGTCGCGAACGCGGTGACCACATTGCTCGTGAGAAGCGGGGCGCTGACGGTGGCGACGCGGAAGTGCGTGCTGGTCGAAAGTTTGGACACCCGAAATGAGAACGCGCCGGTGGACCCGGTCAGCACCGGCGCCCCCACGTCGGCGAAAGCGGCTCTGTAGGGGTATGGCGTCGCCTGCAGCACGATCTGCCGGCTGGCGTTGTCCGGCCCCGTCAGGCTGCCGCTGATGACGAGGGGTTCGCCTACGGGTTTGGGTTCGAGCGCCCCGGTGAGCTTCAACGCGCTCTTCGTCGACTTCTTGCCCGGCTTCTTCTTCTTCACCGCGACGATCCGTTCCTTGCCATACGTGTGGCCATCGACGCTGTCCGCGTTGATGGCGACCAGGCGGTAGCGGTCTTCTGCAGCCAGGCCCGGCGCAGCCGCGTGGACGTGGATGGGCTCCGCCGGTTCAGCTGGCAGTTTCACCGGGGCCGTGGGCGAGCCGGGCGAGCTGTAGGAATTGGTCGGCCCGTACTGGAAGTAGTAGGTCGTGGGGAGGTAGCAGGGGTTGACGACCCCTTCGAGCTCGCCCGAGGTGCCGTTCACGTGGGCGCTGCCGGTGACGACTTCGGGCGCG
>JASHYF010000184.1 GCA_030043235.1 Solirubrobacteraceae bacterium
TCGCCGGCGAGGAGGCACGCATCACCGAGGGACTCGAACAGGAGATGCAGGACATGCGGCGCCTGGAGCAGCAGATCGCCCAGTTCGCCGCGAGGCGGGCACGCGAGCTGAGCGATGCCGAGGAGGACGCCACGGACCCCGACTGACGTCGGCCACGACGGACGGCGCCCTCAGCGAGCCCCGGACGATACGATCAACGTGCCGCGCCGACGTAGCTCAGATGGCCAGAGCACTCGCTTCGTAAGCGAGGGGTCCGGGGTTCGACTCCCCGCGTCGGCTCTCGATTTTCGTGCCGCTGTGGTACCCGACCGGCGGTGTATCGTTTGTCCGCCGCTGTCCGCAGCTGTCATCCATCGGAAGGGGCAACATATCGAGTTAGCAAGCCAAAAACGGCTCTAGCTCGCGGTTTTCTCGCCCCTTCAGCCGAGCGCTTACGAGTGAAGTGCTCTACCAGCTGAGCTACGTCGGCAAATCGCAATAGCCACGGCGTTTTTGCCAACTGCGTCCAATACTCGTGGAGCACAATGGCACATATATGGCACGTTGGCTCGTGAGCAGCGTGGTCGTTCGGGCGAAAGCAGCGGTCATCGCATGGGGGATCGTAGCGCCGTCAGCCTCGTTGACAGGACTTCAGAGCGCCAGTGCTCGCGCGGCGATGCCGACGACACCGAACAGGGCTCGAAGGCGCTCCTCGGGCGAGCCGAAAAGGCTTTTCGGATCAGCGTCGACAAAGCGGTTCGCTGCGCGGAGCATCTCGTCCGCTACTCGCCCGACGGGATCGTCTTGAGCGATCGGGAGGTTGGCGATGTTGGGCGCGAAGTCTTGAATGAGACCGGGGAGCCTGCCCTTCGTTGGGTTGACGTGGCCAGTCGGAGCCGCGGCCTCGCCCACTGCGTGGATCGCGCGCAGCGCCGCCACGCCGAGCTCGAAGATGCGCTCGCGAACGACGCTGAGATCTCGCGGATCAGCGCCGACCGCATCGCGCAACGCTTGCGCGACGTCGCGCACAAGGACGGGCGCAGCCTCCGCGGAAAGAGCCTGCGGCGGTACCGCGTCGCTGAGCTCGGCCAGGCGTTCTTCGTAGCGCATCGTCTGCATTACGCGCTTCGTGGCAGCCGTCGGGAGTACGGCGAGACACCGTTTTGCGCGGTCGGCGACCAAGTCGACGAGCCGTTGAGGCAGTGGTCGATCGAGCGCGACGACATCCTCGTCGCTTGCAGCGTCGGAGAATGCGTCAGGCGCAATCGTTGCGAGGCGGACGACGCGCTCGAGAACGGCGTCGGCATCGAGCCCTAGATCGGTCGCGGCTTTGTCCCACGTGTTGCGGTGTGGATAGACGCGATAGTCGCCCCCGATCTTCATGGCGAATTTCAGCTCACGCTCGTGCTCGTCGTATGGCAGCGCAGAGGCGATGTCGTACAGCGGAGCGAGACGGACATCGCCGCCGCTCAGCAGCAGCGAGTAGTTCTTCGCGTGCGCATCGGTTCCCGCGACGAGCCAGTTCCAAATCAGGGCATCGAGAAAGCGCCACACAGCGTCGTCGGCAACGCGTGGCGGCATGATCGTGCGAAACAGCGTGGCGAGGTCTTTGGCAGAGGGTCCGCCTTCATTCTGGTACTTCTGGTCGGGAGGCTTTCCGAGGGCTTGGCACGTGTCCTCCTGGTGGATGCGCACGAGCTCACCGTCGACAATGCGCCGGTCGTAGCGATCCACGACGATCGCGCTCTGGTCGTCGAACGTAGCGACACGCGTACGCGCGATGATGAGCCCGGCGCGACGTGCCGCATCGAGGCAGAGATGCTCATTGAGGTCGTGATCGTCGAAGCCTTGGACGGCGGGCTTGAGGATGTGGCTGGTTGCGGCGGAGCCGGAGGGGACGCCCCAGCGTCCGTCCATCAAAAGGAGTGCCGTCTTGGCTTGGGCTCCGGCCAGGCTGAACTGCCCGGTGAACTCGCGGCCAAGCCAGGCTGTCGTGTCCTGGCGGAGCTCACGGAGGCGCTGGGCGACGTCCTCCTCGGTCAGCCACGTGACCGCGCCCGGCCTTGCCAGAATTTGGAGGGCTTCCTCGACGGGTGCGAAGCGCACGGCTCCGGCGCAGTCGTGGCCGATGGGCGTCGACAGAAGAGAGAACGGTTTGGCCGCGACTTGGAAGTCGCGCGCCCAGCGTGCGAGGACGCGATCGTTGTCTGGCAGAAGCCCCCAGAGCCACGGGCTGATGTCGCTGTCGGGATGCGACCGAATGCTCGGAGGCATTGAGACCGAGAGCGGCGTCGCCGCCCGTCTCTGCCGGTACTCATCGTCGTAGTCGAAGCGAAGCCGACCCTGGTTGAGTCTGATGATGGAGCCCGCGACTGCGTCGTCCAGGAGAACGGCAAGCGTGTCGGTCATCGGGATCGGTGCTCTTCAATGAGCGTGTCGAGGTCGCGGGTAGTGTGGCCGGCGGCGGTCTTCTCGTCGTACGTCACGTCGAGAACCAGTCCGAGGGCGTCGAGTACTCGGAGAATGAGCCGCAGCTCGGCGGTTGGCTTGCCCCCCTCGAATTGGTAGATCCACTTGCGGGAGACGCCAGCACGGACAGCTAGCTCGGCCTGACTGAGGCCGAGGTCTCTGCGGCGGCCGCGGACGACTGCGGCCAGGTCTCTTATAGATCGGATTTTCATGCGTTTCTCTGCTACCGTTCGGTGTCAAGTATATTATGATCCCGTACGGTGTCATGATACTAAAGAAACCGATCGGTAGCAATCGCGGTTGGCGGAAGGATTGCAAAGCGACTCGCACGGGATTCCGGGCGCGCAGACGCCGATACGGCGGGGTGCCGCGGCCGTGGTCCCGGGCAACACGGCCGATTGGCGACGTGTGGTGCGCCGCATGAGCGAGGGGCTACGAAGCGCGTCGTGCGCGGAATGCGGCTTCGAGTATCCAGACGCGTCGGCCATCGCGAGCACTTCGGGGGATCAGCGAGAGCCGTGCCCGCTTTGTGGCTCTCGCAACATCAACTTCGCGATGGAGCTGGCTGCGAGCGTGACGGCGACAGCGAGCGCGTGGGCGCACAAGCCCGCGGGCGCCGACGGACGGGAACCGTCGAGCGAAGCCCACGGCTCCTACAGCACCGGCACCAGCTTTACGCCCAAGGAGCCCGGCAGCTGGAGCGTTCGCAGCGAACAGGAAGCAAGCCGCGAATACCAGGCGAGCACGTCGGAAGTCTGCCGCTTCTCCGTCTTCGTCCAGCCGTTCGAGTGACTACCCGGGCGCGCCCTTCGCCCCCGCGAGCGCCGCCACCGCCTCCAGCAGCGACGCGCCGTGGCGCTCGCAGAAGGCGCGGCCCACGCCCCTGATCTCTACCAGCTGCTCGAGGCTGCGGGGGCGGCTGCGCAGCACCTGCTCGAGCACCGCGTTGGTGGCGACGGTGTAGGCGGGCTTGCCCTGCGCCTGCTCCATGCGCCACGCGCGCAGCGCCTCGAACTCGCGCTCGTCGACCGGTTCCGCCGGGGCGACACCCGGCCCGGCGCCGGCCGCCGCGCCCGTGGCGGCGGCGAGCCGACCGGGGCCACTCCGTCCCTGG
>JASHYF010000022.1 GCA_030043235.1 Solirubrobacteraceae bacterium
TGCGGGCCGCGGCCGGCGCGCCAGTCGGGTGCGACCTCGGCGGCGAACGCGTCGCCGTCGCGCCACACGGCGGTGTCGCGGTCGAACTTGGTGAGCGACCACGTGGGCTCCGCCGCGGCGGACGAGGTGGGCTCCGCGGCGGCGGACGAGGTGGGCTCCGCGGCGGCAGGCGGGCCGCTCCGCGCCGCCTCAGCCACGGACCAGCCGCTTGTAGGTGATGCGGTGCGGACGATCGGCCGCCGCGCCGAGCAATGCGCGGCGGTGCTCCTCGTAGGCTTCGAAGTTGCCCTCGAACCACGTCACCTGCGAGTCGCCCTCGAACGCCAGCACGTGCGTGGCCACGCGGTCGAGGAACCAGCGGTCGTGCGAGATCACCATCACGCAGCCCGGGAATTCCAGCAGCGCGTTCTCCAGCGCGCGCAGCGTGTCCACGTCGAGGTCGTTCGTCGGCTCGTCCAGCAGCAGCAGGTTGCCGCCGCTGCGCAGCAGCTTCGCCAGGTGTACGCGGTTGCGCTCGCCGCCGGAGAGCTTGCCGACCTTGACCTGCTGGGCGGAGCCCTTGAAGTTGAAGCCCGCCGTGTACTGGCGCGAGTTGACCTCCCGCTCGCCGACCTTGATGTGCTCGTAGCCTTCCGAGATCTCCTCCCACACGGTCTTCTCGGGGTCGAGCGCGTCGCGCGACTGGTCGACGTACGCGAGCTTCACCGTCTCGCCCAGCTCCAGCGTGCCGCCGTCCGGGGACTCCTCGCCGGTGATCATGCGAAACAGCGTCGTCTTGCCCGCGCCGTTCGCGCCGATCACGCCCACGATCCCCGCCCGCGGCAACTCGAACGACAGCGACTCGATCAACAGGCGATCGCCGTAGCCCTTGCTCAGGTCGGTCGCGCTCAGCACGCGCTCGCCCAGGCGCGGGCCGGGCGGGATGTGGATCTGCACGTCCTCCAGCTTCACGGCCCGCTCCTCGGCCACCAGCTCCTCGTAGCGCGCGAGGCGTGCCTTGGACTTGTTGCGCCGCCCCTTCGGGTTCGTGCGCACCCATTCGAGCTCCGCTGCGATCGTGCGCTGGCGCGCCTTCTCCGAGCGCTCTTCCTGGGCCAGGCGCGCCTGCTTTTGCTCGAGCCAGCTCGAGTAGTTGCCCTCGTAGGGGATGCCACGGCCGCGGTCCAGCTCCAGGATCCAGCCCGCCACGTTGTCCAGGAAGTAACGGTCGTGCGTCACCGCCACCACCGTGCCCCTGTACTCCGCCAGGTGCTGCTCCAGCCACGCCACCGACTCCGCGTCCAGGTGGTTCGTGGGCTCGTCCAGCAGCAGCAGATCGGGCGCGCGCAGCAACAGCCGGCACAACGCCACGCGGCGGCGCTCGCCACCGGAGAGCACGCTCACGTCCGCGTCCGGCGGCGGCAGGCGCAGCGCGTCCATCGCGTATTCCAGCTGCGTGTCCAGATTCCACGCGTCCGCGGCTTCGATCTGCGCCTGGATCCGGCCGAACTCCCCGGCCGTCTCCTCCGAGTAGTTCGCCGCCAGCTCGTTGAACCGATCGAGCAGCGCCTTGGTCTCAGCCACGCCATCCTCCACATTTCCTTTCACATCCTTGCTCTCGTCCAACTGCGGCTCCTGCTCGAGCATGCCCACGGTCGCTCCCGGCGCGAGCGCCGCATCGCCGCGGAACTCCTGATCGACCCCGGCCATGATGCGCAGGAGCGTCGACTTGCCCGCGCCGTTGTAGCCGAGCACGCCGATCTTCGCTCCCGGAAAGAAGGCCAGCGTGATGTTCTCGAGCACCGTCCTGTCCGGCGGCACCAGCTTCGACAGCCGGTGCATCGTGAAGATGTACTGGGAGGACATTCGCACGCAGGATACGAGGTCGGTGACGGCGCTAACGTTGTCGGGTCATGCCCGTCACGATCCTCGACATCGAGCAGCACCTGCTCCTTTTGGAGCTCGAGGCGCCGTTCACCAAGCGCGACGTGCAGCTCGCCCGCCGGCGCATGGCCAAGCGCTGGCACCCCGACGTCGCGCCGCAGGGACGGCAGTTCGAGCACGAGCGCCATCTCAAGGCGATCAACGAGGCGGCAGACCAGCTCGAGAGCCTGGCCGAGGGCTCGCGCGGCGGAAAGGTGTCGCGCAGCGCCGTCAAGGTCAGCGCCGCCGCCGCGCGCCGAGAGCGCGAGGAGGCCGGCCGGCGCGCGTACGAGGCCGAGCAGCGCGCTCGCGCCGCCGCCAGGGACCGCGCCGAAAACGACCCCTTCGGCAGCCGTGTGCCCGACCACTCCGTCGTGCACCGCTACGCGCGCTGCCTGTCCTATCCCGAGTGGGGGGTCGGCACGGTCGCCGGCATCTACTTCTCCGTCGATCCCAAGAAAAACGGCGAGGACCGATCGGAGATCGGCCAGCAGCAGTGGGCGCGCGTCAAGTTCAGCCACGGCATCCGCACCGTGCCTGCCGGCAGCATGAAATTCGTCGACTTCTCAAAGCCCGACCCGGCTGAGGAGCGTGCCGAACGCTTCACGCTCGCCGCCCAGCGCGCGATGGCCGACGGCGAATACGAGCTCGCCGCGCAGCGGCTCATCTACGCCCGCGACGCCGAGCCGCGCAACGTGGCCGTGCTGCGGCTGATGACGCTCGCCTTCTGGCAGGCCGGCAAGCTCGAGGAGGCCGCGCGCGCGGTGCGCGACTGGGCGCGCGTCGACGGCCGCCGCCCTGCCGCCCACCGCTTCGCCGCGCGCATCTACGAAGACATGGGCGCCATCGACCTCGCCGAGGAGGCCGCAGAGCGCGCCGCCAAGCGCGGACCGTCCGACGCCGGCGCGTGGGAGCGCCTCGGTCGCCTGCGCCTCGCGCTCGTGGACCGCGAGGGCGCGCTCGAGGCGCTCAGGCGGGCGCTCGCGCTCGGAGCCAACGGCGAGGTCCACGACCTCGTCGCGCAGGCGCTCGCGCTCGAGCCGAGCTTGACGGGCTGAGGTCTGTTCCCGTATGCGGCTGCGGGGGCTGACTACTGGGCGGCGTCTGCGAGCAGCGAAGTACCCGCTTCTCACTGTGGCGGCGGCCGGGCTGGCATTGACCGGGTCGGCGACGGCGATCGAGCGTCCCCAACCGCCGCCGCAGGCGCTCGCGATAGTGGGCCGAGGAGTCGTGTGGTTTGACGAAGGCTCTGTCTTCCTGCGGACTTTCCAGTCCAGCAGCGAGCTGCCAGAGGCCAGCCGCGACGCCACAGACTCGCGCTCAGCGATCGCATCGTCGGCCACGGCCGTTGCAACGCCACGCAACGGAGACGGCGAAGAAGGAGACGAAAACGAAGAAGGACAGTTCCTCGGTGGCGTGCCGCCGAGACCGCTCCACGTGATCCGGCCGCCGAGGCTTTTCAGCGGCGGCGGATGCAGGGGCTGGCAGCCTCGCACGGGCCGCGGGGGGTTCGTTCTCGCCGGAGACGAGCTGGTGGCGGCGGCGGAATGCCACTGGGATGACCCGTCGGTGCGTCAGCCGCTGCTCGTTCGGAACTTGCTCGGCGGCGCCTGGCGAGTGCTGCGCTGGCTGCCGGGCGACTACAAGCCGGTCCTTGCCGCCGAAGGGAACTTGCTCGCGGTCGGCCTCGAAGGGTCATTCGACAGGATGGACACGTCCATCCTCGACGTCCGCAGCGGGGGCACCGAGGCTCGCTTCGTCCTGCCCGAGGGGGAGCTTGCCTTCGCTTCGCCCGAGCGCCTGGTGCTCTCCATGCCGCAGCTGCTCTCCTCGCCGGAATTGCATGGCCTCGAACGTTGGTCGGGTCCCTTCGAGCTTGCGCTGTACTCGACCCAGGGCCGCCGCATAGGCAGCCTGGGATCAGCGCGCGAACCGCCGCTCGTGTCGGGGATGCACATCGTCGCCGAGGAAGATGACACGGTCTTCGTGCGCAGCCTGACCGGCGGTGCGCGGAGGCCCGTGGTCGGCTTCGATGCTCCGGCGCGAGAGCTGGACGCGCTCGCCTTCCGATGGCCGGCGCTGGTCGTGGTTGAGGCTACGAGCAAGCCCCTCCTGTCCAGCGAAATCCAGTGCTGGAGCGGCGATTACGCGCCCCCGGGCAAGCCGTTCCTAGGGATCTTCGACCTGGCGCGCAGCGAACCGTTCGCGCCGGCGCCCGCCCTCGTTCACGTGGAACCGAGCAAGCCGCTGACAGACTGCGGGCCGCCGCCGCGGTGACTCGGCGCACCACGCGATCGTGCCCGACTCGATCGAACGCTCAAAGGATGTTCACCGCGCGTGAGACGATCAGCCCGATCGTCACCAGCGACACGAGCGCCTGCACGCCCATCACGCTCTTGGCCTCCGGCGACAGGGGCATCGTGTCCGTCGGTGAGAACGCGGTCGCGTTGGTGAGCGACACGTACAGGTAGTCGATGAACCGCGGCCGCCAGTCGAGCGGCTCGATCGCGTCGTCGGACATCTGCGGGAACAGCAGGTCCGGAGGGTCGTCGTGGCCGGCGGCACGGCGACCAGGGCCGCCGCGGTCGAGCTCCCAGTACCACAGCGCGAAGATCAGGAAGTTCGTCAGCCATATGAGCACCCCCGAGGTGATCAGCTCGCGCCCGTTGGACACTTCGTGGTGCAGCAGGAAGTGGGTGAGGTCCACCAGCGAGTACACGTTGCCGGCGCTCACCAGCGCGATCAGGCCGATCGCCGCGCGACGGCGGCGCTTGTGCTCTCCCTCGAGCTCTCTCGGCGTGGCGAAGAACATGCCCACGAGCAGCGCGCCCTCGAGCGCCGGGAGCAGCCAGAACGGCCCCACCGTAAGCCGCTTGGGCAGCGCGAACTGCAGGCCGATCGCCGCCAGGATCGTTAGCTGCGCCGGCCAGAACGGCTCGGGGGCGGCGGGTGGCGGGTAGGCGCGTCGAGGCGGACTCGGGGCTGCTTCTGCCACGAGCCTGGAGGGTATGGGGCGCCCCGGCGGTCATCGTCCACCTGCGGGGCGCGCGCATGCCCAGGTGCGGTCCGCCGCTCGCGATAGCTTCACGCGGTGCGCCTGATCGTCGCTCGCTGCGAGGTCACCTACGCCGGTCGCCTCAGCACCGTCCTGCCGGAGGCTGTGCGGCTGCTGATGCTCAAGGCCGACGGCACCTTCATGGTGTGGGCCGACGGTGGCGGCTCCAGCGTCAAGCCGCTCAACTGGATGGTCGCGCCAACCGTGATCGAGGAGGAGCGCGACGGGGAGGAGCGGCTTCGCCGGCTGCTTGTGCGTACCCGTAAGGGCACCAGCACCCCCAAGGGCACGGGCACGATGAAGGGCGCAGGCACGCGCGGTCAGGAGGAGCGTCTGGAGATCGCGATCGCGGAGGTTCTCTCCGACGTCGAGCACGAGCTCGACGCTGCCGCCTCGCTGGAGAAGGAGGGCGTCGAGCGCCAGCTCCAAGAACTGCTGGCCGGTGCGCCCGAGTGGTGCGGCGAGGGCTTCCGGCTGGTCCGGCGCGAGTGGCCCACCGACATCGGCCCCGTCGACCTGATGTGCAGGGACGGCGAGGACGAGTGGATCGCGGTTGAGATCAAGCGCGTGGGCACCATCGACGCCGTCGAGCAGCTCACGCGCTACCTGGAGCGCATCCGCCTGGACCCCGCGCTCGGATCCTGCCGCGGCGTGCTCGCCGCCGAGGTCGTCAAGCCGCAGGCGCGCGTGCTGGCAAACGCGCGGGGGATCGACTGCGTGGAGGTGGATCCCGCGGTGCTGCGCGGGGAGCGCGAGCCCGAGCTGCGGCTGTTCGCGGCTTGACATTCATGGTCGACGTCGGCCCGGTCTTCGCGAGCGGCCTGCGCTTTTTCGTGAGATGACCATATCGCCGGTCCACCCTGCGCCATGCGTGGGTAGGCTGCTGTGGTCCCCGCACAGCCGCCGAGCAAGGAGCCGCAATGACCCCCGACGCAGCCACCGTCGATCAAGCCACAGCCACCGCATCGTCCCCGAAGGGGGAGCCCGTCCTCACCGAGCGACGCGGCAACGTCCTGCTGATCACGCTCAACCGGCCGGAGGTGCGAAACGCCGTCAACGCCGCCCTCGCCGAGGGAGTCGCGCACGCGCTGGACGAGCTCGACCGCGACGACGCCCTCTCCGTCGGCGTGCTCACCGGCGCCGGCGGCTTCTTCTGCGCGGGCATGGACCTCGGCGCGTTCGTCAAGGGCGAGTCGCCGTGGTTCGGCGATCACGGCTTCGCCGGCATCGCCATGCGCGCGTCGCGAAAGCCGCTGATCGCCGCCATCGAGGGCTTCGCCGTCGCCGGCGGCCTGGAGATCGCGCTCGCCTGCGACCTCATCGTCGCCGCCAAGGGCGCCAAAATGGGCATCCCCGAGGCCAAGCGCGCGATCGTCGCCGCCGGCGGCGCGCTGCTGCGCCTGCCGCGGCGGATGCCCTATCACCTGGTCATGGAGCTCGCCCTGACGGGCGACCCGTTCCCAGCCGACCGCTTCCACGAGCTCGGCGTAGTCAACCGCCTGGCCGAGCCCGGCAGCGCCGTGGACGTGGCCCTGGAGCTAGCCGCCCAGCTCTCAAAGAACGGCCCCCTCGCGCTCGCAGCCTCCAAGCAGATCCTGCAGGAGCAGTTCGACTGGTCAAGCGCGGAGATGTGGGAAAAGCAGGCAGCCATCACCGCCCCCGTGATGACGTCGGAAGACGCCAAGGAGGGCGCGAGCGCGTTCAAGGAGAAGCGCGAGCCGGTCTGGAAAGGCCGCTGAGCCCGCGGAGGGCCGCGCCTGGGGGATCGGCTGTAGCGTCGGCGGCCTGGCCGTCGCGGTCGTAGCGTTGGATCCGTGACCTGGGAGGTGGTGGTCGGGGGGCTTCGGCGGCTTCTACGCCACGCGGACGCTCGAGCGCG
>JASHYF010000185.1 GCA_030043235.1 Solirubrobacteraceae bacterium
GAGATACTTATGTTGTACCGGTCTAGGTCGGTACACCCCCGGGTTCTGGACATCCGTCCATAATCTAGACCTTGTCCATAAAATAGCTAATGTCGATCAAGTCTATGGAAATATGGTATGTTCGACGCTCCACGTTGTCAACACCTTGTAATCGATCTCGAAACGGAGTCTGTCTTCAATGCATCGAATTCGCCGTCTCTCCGCCGCCCTCGCGGCTGCTGGCGTGGTCGGGGTTGCGGCGCCTGCGGCCGCCAGCGCCACCTCCCTGGTCACCATCAGCGGTGCCACCTCCTCCTATCCCCTCGTGTCGGATCTGGCGGCCAAGTACGTCAAGCTGCACCCGCACAAGATCCGCTTCAAGATCGCGCAGGGAGGCACCACCGTCGGCCTCAACGACGTCAAAGCCGGCAGCGTGACGATCGCCGACGTCGCGCAGAGCCCCGAAGCGGCCGACGTCGGCCTGGACTTCTACCCGATCGCCAAGTACGCGATCTGCGTCGTCACGAACAAGACCAACACGCTCGCCAACCTCACCTCTTCCCAGGTGACGGCGATCTTCACCGGCAAGGACACGAACTGGAGCCAGATCCCAGGCGCGACCGCGACCGGCCCGATCGAGGTCTTCACGCGCACCTCCGTGGCCGGCGTGCTGACGAGCTTCAAGTCGCTGCTGCTCGAAGGCAAGAAAGTCGTCGGCACCGCCACCGAAGAGGCCACCGAGGGCCTGATGCGACAGGCCATCGAAAGCGCCCCCACCGGGATCGGCTTCCTGTCCAACTACCAGGCGGACAAAGGCACCGTGAACTCGGTGTCATATAACGGCGTCGCCTGCAACAAGGAAACCGCCGCGTCCGGTCAGTACGCCGGCGTGTCGGTGTTCTACGAGGTCACCAAAGGGGCCGCCACCGGCGCCGCCGCGGCGTTCATCAACTGGATCGACAAGTCCGCGGCCGCCAAGAAGATCATCGCCAGCGAGTGGGTGCCGATCGGCTGATCGAAAGCCGAGCGGATAAAGAGGCTCGAATCGAGGCTCGAGCTTGCTGGAGAGGCTGAGAAGGCCCTGGCCCGACCACCGCGCCGAGCGTACGCTCGGCGCGGTGTCGCTGCTGGTGGGGATCGCGATCGTCGCGATGATCGCCTTCGTGGCCACGCGCGCGTGGCCGATCTTCCAGCACAACGGCTTCGGCTGGCTCACCGGCGGCGGCGACCTCGAAACGGAGGTCGAACAGATGACCCACGCCGCCGTGCACCCGGCCGCTTCCGTGTACCGCCTGCGCGCCTGGCCGCTCATCTACGGCACGCTCCTCACGACGACGATCGCCGTCGTGCTCGGCATCGGCATCGCGTTGCTTGCGTCGGTGTTCATCGTCGAGCTCGCGCCCGCGCGTGTGGCCAGGCTCGTCATCCCCGTCGTGCGCCTGCTCGCCTCGGTCCCGTCGGTGATCTACGGTCTGATCGGCATCCTCGTGCTGGTGCCCTACGTCGGCAACCACCTGATCAGCGACCAGGAGCGGAGCTCCGTACTGGGTGAAGCCCAGCTGACCGGCGCGTCACTCCTCGTCACCGCGGTGATCCTGACGGTGATGATCACCCCGATCATGATCGCGCTGATCTGCGAGGCGCTGTCCGCGGTTCCGTCCTCGTGGCGCGAGGGCGCCGTCGCGCTCGGCCTGAACCCGCTGCGCGCGGTGCGCGCGGTCACGCTGCGAGCCATCCGGCCCGCGATCGTCGCGGCCGCCGTGCTCGCGACCGCGCGCGCGCTCGGCGAGGCCGTGATGATCGAGATGGTCTCGGGCGGCAAGAGCTTTGCCCCAAACCTGCGTCATGGCGTCGCGACGTTCCTGTTCGAGCCGCTGCGCACCCTCGCCTCGGCGGTGCTCGACTACCACGAAGGCATCAGCTCGCCGCCCCTGAAGGCGGCCGTCTACTCGTTCGCGCTGCTGCTGCTGTTCTCAGCCTTCGTCCTGTCCGTTGGCGGCTACCTCGTCAAGCTGCCCCTACGCAAGTACCAGACGCGCGGATGAGGGCGGGAGCGTGAGCACGCCTTCCTCGAAGCTTCCGTGGCTGTGGGGCGGGCGCGAGCCGCAGCCGAGCCCTGTAAGAACGGGCTCACGCGGGCAGGGCCGGCGCTCTTCGCCGATGAGTTGGCGCTGGTCAGACCGGCTGATGCTCGCCGCCGCCTGGGGCGCCGGCCTCTCGCTGTGCCTGATCGCCAGCGCGATCGTGATCTACCTGGGATTCCGCGGCATCCAGTACCTGCGCCCGAGCCTGATCTTCGGCCGACCGCAGCCGAGCCTCAACCAGGCCGGCTCCGGCGGCTTCCTCGATCCGCTGCTCGGCACGTTGCTGCTGACGGTGATCGGGATCGCGTTTGCGCTGCCGCTCGCGGTCGCGAGCGCGGTGTGGATGGTCGAGTACGGGCAGGGTGGGCGGGCTCGTGAACTCCTGGCGCGTGTGGTCGAGTCGAGCATCGAGATCGTCGCCGGCACACCCGACATCGTGATCGCGCTGTTCGGGCTGGCGGTCTTCCAGCTCTCGCTGCTCGCTCCGTTCTCCTTCAGGGCCGAAGGCGGCGGCGTCTACGGCCAGTCGTTCATCGCGTGCGGGATCATGCTCTCGCTGCTCGCGCTGCCGCCCCTGTACGCGGCAACTCGCGACGGCTTGCAGGCCGTCCCCGGCCACATGCGCGAGGCCGCCTTCGCGCTGGGCAAGACGCGCATCACGACGATCCGGCGAGTGCTGCTCCCGCATGTGCGCTCGAACATCGCGACCGGCGCCACGCTCGGCATCAGCCGCATCATCGGCTCGACCGCGATGGTGCTGTTCCTGCTCGGCGCCACGCTGCGCATCGAAACACAGGGCTCGGCGCCCGTCGTCAACATCCTGCGCGGGACGGGGTCGTCGCTGACGACCTACATCTTCCAGAACTCGCCCGCCGGCGAAGGTCAGGCGCCGGAAAAGGCCTACGCGGCCGCCGCCGTGCTGCTGATCTTCGTGCTGGGGCTCAACCTGCTCGTCGACCGGATCGGCCGGGCGAATTCCGACTCGATGGGGCTGACCGCCGCCGGCGCGGTGGTGTAGGAGCGGCGTGTCACCCGGGACGCACGACCGGGCGACCGGCGGCTCGAGCCCCAGCCGCAGTGGCCGCGACACCCGGCAGCCCGATCGAGCCTCGCAAGACCTTGTGAAAGCTGCCCCGAAGCGCTAATCTCAGTGCTCTGATTGCCAAAGTCAAGTCGATGGAGATAGTGCTCGATGAGTCCTGACGAGATGGTTCTCGACCCTTGGAGCGTGGCG
>JASHYF010000186.1 GCA_030043235.1 Solirubrobacteraceae bacterium
GGCCGCATCCGCATGGACATCGACAAGTCCCGGCGGGTCGGCGAGCAGGCGTCCGGGAAGATGACGCTGTTCAGCGGGCGCACCGGCGAGCCGTTCGAGGAACAGGTGACCGTGGGCTACATGTACATCCTCAAGCTCCTGCACCTCGTCGACGACAAGATCCACGCCCGCTCGACCGGCCCCTACTCGCTCGTCACCCAGCAGCCGCTCGGCGGCAAGGCGCAGTTCGGCGGCCAGCGCTTCGGCGAGATGGAGGTGTGGGCGCTCGAGGCCTTCGGCGCCGCCTACACCCTGCAGGAGATGCTCACCATCAAGTCCGACGACACCGTCGGGCGCGTCAAGGCCTACGAGGCGATCGTCAAGGGCGAGAACATCGCCGAGCCCTCCATCCCCGAGTCCTTCAAGGTCCTGCTGAAGGAGATGCAGTCGCTGGCGCTCGACGTCAACGTCGTCTCCGAGGAGGGCCAGCGGGCGGAGATGCGCGACGAGGACGACGACCTGCTGCGCGCCGCCGAGGAGCTCGGCATCGATCTGTCAGGCGTCCGCGCCCTCGCCGGCGACGGCGGCGAGGAGCTGCCCGCGGGCGAGGACGGCGTCGCCGAAGGCGACGAGGAGAGCGCCGCGGCGGCGGCCGGCGGCGAGGACGAGGAAGCAGACGACGAGGCGCTCGCCGTCGAGGATCTGATGGACGCCGCCGGCGAGGAGCTCGACCTGGAGAGCCTCGCCAGCGAGGAGGCGGTCGAGTAGAAGCCGGGCATGCGCCGCAGGCGCGGCCCCGGCGAAACCAAGAGCCGCGTCGCCAAGCAAGCAGTTTCACCTTCACACCCACAGCCAGAAGGGCCCCCAGAGTGATTGACATCAACAATTTCGACGCCATCGAGATCAGCCTCGCGTCCTCCAAGCAGATCCGCAGCTGGAGCTCCGGCGAGGTCACCAAGCCCGAGACCATCAACTACCGCACGCTCAAGCCCGAGAAGGACGGGCTGTTCTGCGAGCGCATCTTCGGTCCCACCAAGGACTGGGAGTGCTACTGCGGCAAGTACAAGCGGGTGCGCTACAAGGGCATCGTGTGCGAGCGCTGCGGCGTGGAGGTCACGCGCTCGAAGGTCCGTCGCGAGCGCATGGGCCACGTCGACCTGGCGGCGCCCGTCAGCCACATCTGGTTCTTCAAGGGCGTGCCCAGCCGCATCGGCTACCTGCTGGACATGGCTCCCAAGGAACTCGAGAAGGTCCTGTACTTCGCCGCCTCGATCGTCACGTGGGTGGACGACGAGGCGCGCGCCAAGGACATCGACTCGCTGGAGAAGGAGGTCAACAAGGTCCTCGACAGCTACGCCGCCGAGCGCGAGGAGCGCGTGCTCGAACTGCGCGAGTCGCTCGCGCGCCGCGAAAAGTACCTGCAGACGGGCAAACAGACGCACTTCAACGACGAAGACCACCTGTGGGCGGACTCGCTCGACGTCAACCTCCAGAAATTGTCGGACGAGGAGCGCGAGAAGCACCTGAAGGACCTGGGCAAGACCTTCGACGCCGACATCGCCGACACCGAGGCCTACATCGAGGACGCCGCCCAGCGCATGCGCGACGTGTGGGAGCTGTTCAAGACGATGGAGCCCAAGCAGATCGAGCACGACGAGACGACCTTCCGCGAGCTCAAGGAGCGCTTCGGCTCGCCGTACGGCTTCGGCGAGTACTTCCGCGGCGGCATGGGCGCGGAGGCGATCCGCGACCTGCTCCAGCAGGTCGACCTCGAGGCCGAACGCGTGGAGCTCGAGGACCAGGTCAAGACCGGCAAAGGGCAGAAGCAGGCGCGCGCGGTCAAGCGCCTGAAGGTCGTCTCCGCCTTCATCCAGTCGGGCAACAAGCCCGAGATGATGGTGCTCGACGCCGTGCCCGTGATCCCGCCGGAGCTGCGCCCGATGGTGCAGCTGGACGGCGGGCGCTTCGCCACCTCCGACCTCAACGACCTCTACCGCCGCGTCATCAACCGCAACAACCGCCTCAAGCGGCTGCTCGACCTCGGCGCCCCGGAGATCATCGTCAACAACGAGAAGCGCATGCTGCAGGAGGCCGTCGACGCGCTGTTCGACAACGGCCGCCGCGGGCGTCCCGTCACCGGGCCGGGCAACCGCCCGCTGAAGTCGCTGTCGGACATGCTCAAGGGCAAGCAGGGGCGCTTCCGCCAGAACCTGCTCGGCAAGCGCGTGGACTACTCCGGGCGCTCGGTCATCGTCGCCGGCCCCTACCTCAAGCTGCACCAGTGCGGGCTGCCCAAGATCATGGCGCTCGAGCTGTTCAAGCCGTTCATCATGGCGCGCCTGGTGGAGCGCAAGTCCGCGCAGAACATCAAGGCCGCCAAGAAGATGGTCGACTCGATGATCGCCGAGGTGTGGGACGTGCTGGAGGAGGTCATCCACGAGCACCCCGTGCTGCTCAACCGCGCGCCCACGCTGCACCGCCTGGGCATCCAGGCATTCGAGCCGCTGCTCGTCGAGGGCAAGGCGATCCAGGTGCACCCGCTCGTCTGCCACGCCTTCAACGCCGACTTTGACGGCGACCAGATGGCGGTGCACCTGCCGCTGTCCGCGGAGGCGCAGGCGGAGGCGCGCATCCTCATGCTCTCCTCCAACAACATCCTCTCGCCCGCCCACGGCGCGCCGCTGGCCACGCCCACCCAGGACATGATCCTCGGCGCGTACTACTTGACATACGGGCCGGAGGCGGAGGAGCTCGCGAAGATCGACCGTGCCACCTACGAGCCCCGCCCGCACGTGTTCCGCACCGCGCAGGAGGCAGAACTCTCATACGAGGCCGGCGTGGTCAAGCTGCACGACATCGCCGAGTTCCGCCCCTATGGGCGCGAGGGCGGCCACGTGCTCACCACGATCGGGCGCATCGTCTACAACGACCGCATCGAGCGCGCGCTCGCGGAGGCGCTTGCAGACGAGTTCGACCCGTCCAAGTACGTGTTCGTCAACCAGTCCATGAAGAAGCGCGACACCACGCGGCTGATCGACCTGCTCGTGCAGACCTACGGCGCCACCACCATCTCGCTGGTGCTGGACGCCTTCAAGGACCTCGGCTTCAAGTACGCCACCCAGGCCGGCATCACGATCTCCAAGAACGACGTGGTGGTGCCGCCCGAGAAGCAGTCGATCCTCGACCGCTTCGACAAGCTCGTCGGCGACGTCACCAGCCAGTACGAGGACGGGCTGATCACCCAGGAGGAGCGCCACGAGGCGGTCGTCGAGCAGTGGAACGCCGCCACCGACGAGGTCGCCGAGGCGATGATCGAGAACTTCAACCGCCTCAACCCCATCTACATGATGGCCGACTCCGGCGCCCGCGGCTCGTTCAAGCAGATCCGCCAGCTCGCCGGCATGCGTGGCCTGATGGCAAACCCCAAGGGCGAAATCATCGAGCGCCCGATCAAGTCCAACTTCATGGAGGGCCTGTCGGTGCTCGAGTACTTCATCTCCACCCACGGCGCCCGCAAGGGTCTCGCGGACACCGCCCTGCGCACCGCCGACTCCGGCTACCTCACCCGCCGCCTGGTCGACGTCGCCCAGGACGTGATCATCCGCGAGGCCGACTGCGGCACCGAGGAGTACATCGAGATGGCCGTCTTCAAGGCCGGCGGCGAGCCCAACGACGGCGTCGTCGGGCGCATCGCCGCGAAGGACATCACCACCAAGCGCGGGCGCATGCTCGCAGAGCAGGGCAGCGAAGTCGGGCGCGCGGAGCTCGCCGACATCGCGCAGGCGTTCGCAGACGACCACGCCAAGGGCCACGACGTCACGGTGCCCGTGCGCTCCGTGCTCAAGTGCGAGGCGCCAAGCGGCGTCTGCCAGGCCTGCTACGGGCGCGCGATGGCCACCGGCACGCTCGCGCAGATCGGAGACGCGGTCGGCATCGTCGCCGCGCAGTCGATCGGCGAGCCCGGCACGCAGCT
>JASHYF010000187.1 GCA_030043235.1 Solirubrobacteraceae bacterium
TGCGCGGTGACTCGGTGTCCTCCGGCGGCACCAAGCCGGCGACGCTGGAGACCGGCGCGGTGATCCAGGTGCCGCTGTTCGTCGAGCCGGGCCAGCGCATCCGGGTGGACACGCGCTCCGGCGAGTACGTGGCGCGCGCCTGAATGCCGCGTCGTGCCGACCAACGGCGGGCCGCGGTGATCGCGCTCTACCAGCACGACCTCACCGGCCGCCCGCTCGAGCAGACGCTCGAGCCGCAAGCCTCGCCGTTCGCGCGGGCGCTCGCCCAAGCGGCCGCCGAGCGCGCGCAGGAGCTCGACGAGCTGATCGACCGTCACGCCCACGGCTGGTCGGTGCAGCGCATCCAGCCGCTCGAGCGCAGCATCATGCGCGTGGCGCTGCTCGAGATGCTGCACCCGGGCGCGGTGCCGGCGCACGAGCCGATACCGCCGGAAGGCGCGATCGAGGAAGCCGTCGAGAGCGCCAAGACGTTCTGCGGCGCCGACGCGCCCGGCTTCGTCAACGGCGTGCTCGCCGCAGTCCTGCGCGAGGTGCGCGAGAATGCGCGCGTCCGATGAGCACCCCGAGCGTCGAGCGTCTCGATCAGCTGATCGCGCGCCTGGAGCGCGCCGGCGAGCAGCTGCGCTCGGGCGAGCTCTCGCCCGACGCGGCCGCCACCATGGTCGAGGACTGCGCGGCGCTGGCCACGCAGGCGGCCGCCGAGCTCGAGCAGCTCACACGCGCCGAGGTCTCCGCGCCGGCGCCCGGCCAGGACACGCTGCTCTAGCGTGCCCGCCGGCTTCCCCGAGCACCTGCGCGAGGAGATCGAGCGCTATCTCGCGGGCATGCGCTTCTCCGAGGAGCCCGGCACGCGGGGCCTGGAGGAGGCGATGCGCTACTCCCTGCTGGCCGGCGGCAAGCGCATTCGCCCGGTGCTCGCGCTCGCCACCGCGCGCACCGTCGGCCTCGCCCAGCAAGAGGCGCTGCCGCTGGCCGGCGCGATCGAGCTGATCCACACCTACTCGCTGATCCACGACGACCTGCCCGCGATGGACGATGACGAGCTGCGCCGCGGCGCGCCCACCTGCCACGTGAAGTTCGGCGAGGACGTGGCGATCCTCGCCGGCGACGGCCTGTACGCGGAGGCGTTCCGCCACCTGCTCTCGAGCCGCCGCTCCGCGCCCGAGCGCGTGCTCGCCGCCGCCGCCGAGCTGGCCGCCGCGACGGGGGTGGACGGCATGGTCGGGGGGCAGTACGCCGACGTGAAGGCCGGTTCCGCGGACGGCCCCGCGGCGCTGCGGCGGCTGCACGAGCTCAAGACTGGACGCCTGATCGGCGCCTGCGTGCTCTGCGTACTACTGTTGTCGGGGATCCAAGACACAGCCCAGACCACCCCCTTCCGGCGCTTCGCCGCGGAGCTGGGCGTGCTGTTCCAGATCGTGGACGACATACTCGACGTGACCGGCACCGATGACGCACTGGGAAAGCCAAGAGGCAGCGATGAGCGGCACGGAAAGCGCACATACGTGAGCGAGTTCGGGATCGAGCGCGCGAAGCAGCTCGCCGCCGAGTCGCACGCCACCGCACGCGCGGCGCTCGCCGAAGTGGCCGCGCGCTCGCACGAGGGCGGCGCCACCGCCGAGCTCGAGGGGATCACCGACTTCATCTACACCCGCACGTCATGACCCGCGAGCAAACAGAGGGCCATGCGGGCGTCCCCGCGGGCGGGGAGGGCGCATCGTGACCCACAAGCACACAGAGGGCCAGGCCGGCGCCCCCGCGGGCGGGGAGGGCGCACGCAGCCTGCTCGAGCGCATCGACGGGCCCGCGGACCTGCGCGGCCTGTCCGAGCCCGAGCTCGCGCAGCTCGCCCAGGAGGTGCGCGAGCACATCATCGACACCGTAGGGGAGATCGGCGGGCACTTCGGCGCCAACCTCGGCACGTGCGAGCTGGCCGTCGCGCTGCACTCGCTGCTCGACTCGCCGCGCGACAAGATCCTGTGGGACGTCGGCCACCAGGCCTACCCGCACAAGATCCTCACCGGCCGCCGCGACGCGCTCAGCACGATCCGCCAGTACGGCGGCCTCGCGCCGTTCTGCTCGCGCATGGAGTCCGAGCACGACATCATGGGCGCCGGACACGCGTCCACCTCGATCGGCTACGCGGTCGGGATCAAGGAGGGCATGCGGCACGTCGAGCGCCTGCGGGCCGAACGCGCGCCGGGCGACGGCCGCGGCGAGGCGGCCCCCGAGCAGGGGGCACACGGCCAGACCCAGCCCTCCGGGCTGTGTGCCCGCCGGGTCGGCAAGGTCGTCGCGGTGATCGGCGACGGCGCCATGACCGGCGGGGTCGCGTTCGAGGCGATCAGCCAGGCCGGCGGGCTGGGCACGCCGATCGTCGTCGTGCTCAACGACAACGGCATGTCCATCGCCCCCAACGTCGGCGCGCTCTCGCGCTACTTCAACCGCGTGCGCCTCAACCCCAAGCTGTGGCGCGCGCGCTCGGACATCGAGGGCGGCCTCGTGCGCCTGCCGATCGGGATCGGCGCGGCGTTCGAGCGCCTCGGCCCGCACCTGAAGGAGTCGATCAAGGCGTTCTGGGCCCCCGGCCTGTGGTGGGAGGAGCTCGACTGGGCCTACATGGGCGTGATCGACGGCCACGACGTGCGCGCGCTGCGCGAGGCGCTGCGCGAGGCGCTCGCCGCGCAGCGCCCCGTGGTCGTGCACATCGCCACCGTCAAGGGCAAGGGCTTCGCGCCCGCCGAGCAGGGCGGGCTCGAGGGCATGGAGAAGTGGCACGCCGCCAAGCCCAAGTCCATCGTCAACGGCTCTCCCACGCGGCCCGCGCCCGCCGCCAACGGCTCGCGCAAGAAGCTCGCCGCACCGCCGCCGCAGTACACGCAGGTGTTCGGCGAGGCGCTCGTGCGCGAGTGCCAGCGCGACGAGCGCGTCGTGGGGATCACCGCCGCCATGAACTCCGGCACGGGCCTGTCGATCCTGCAGAAGGCGATGCCCGAGCGCTACTTCGACGTGGGCATCGCCGAGCAGCAGGCGATCCTGTTCGCCGCCGGGCTCGCGCTGCAGGGCGTCAAGCCCGTGGCTGCGATCTACTCCACCTTCCTGCAGCGCGCCTACGACCAGATCGTGCACGACGTGTGCCTGCAGCGGCTGAACGTCGTGTTCGCCATGGACCGCGCGGGACTCGTCGGCGACGACGGGCCCACCCACCACGGCGCCTTCGACATCGCCTACCTGCGCTGCCTGCCCAACATCGTGCTCATGGCGCCGCGCGACGAGGCCATGCTCGTGCACATGCTGCACACCGCGCTCCTCTACGACGACGGGCCGATCGCGCTGCGCTACCCGCGCGGCGAGGGCATTGGCGTGGCGCTGCCGGAAGGGCCGCGAGCGATCAAGATCGGGACGGGCGAGATCCTCAGGGAGGGCGGCGCCAGTGCCCCTGCGGGGAGTCGGGTTGCGCTGGTCGGCTATGGCAGCGGCGTGGGCAAGTCACTGCAAGCGGCGCATGAGCTG
>JASHYF010000188.1 GCA_030043235.1 Solirubrobacteraceae bacterium
CCACTGGTAGGCGTAGGAGGTCGGGCTGCCGGTCCACGTGCCGGTGGACGCGCTCAGCGTTTTGCCTTCTTCGGCGCTGCCGCTGACCGCCGGCGCCACCGTGTTCGTCGGCGCCGCCACGGGCTCCGCCACCACGGTCGCGGTCTGCGCCGAGCTCGCTTCGCCCGTGCCGCCCGCGTTGGTCGCCTTCACGACCACGCGCACCGTGTCACCCACGTCGCCGGCGCTCAGCACGTAGGTCGACCCCGTCGAAGCACCCGCGATGCTCAGGCAGGCTTCGCCGAGGACGTCGCAGTCCTCCCACTGGTAGGCGTAGGAGGTCGGGCTGCCGGTCCACGTGCCGGTGGACGCGCTCAGCGTTTTGCCTTCTTCGGCGGTGCCGCTGACCGCCGGCGCCACCGTGTTCGTAGGCGCCGCCACCGGCTCCGCCACCACGGTCGCGGTCTGCGCCGAGCTCGCTTCGCCCGTGCCACCCGCGTTCGTCGCCTTCACGACCACGCGGATGGTATGTCCGACGTCGCTGGAGGTGAGCGCGTGCGTGCTGGCGGTCGCGCCGGAGATCGCACTGCAGCTCGCGCCGGAGGTGTTGCAATCCTCCCACTGGTAGGCGTAGGAGGTCGGGCTGCCGCTCCACGTGCCGGTCGACGCGCTCAGCGTTTTGCCTTCTTCGGCGGTGCCGCTGATCGCCGGCGCCACCGTGTTCGTGGGCGCGGCCGGCGGGCTCGATTCCGGGGGTGGGCTCGATTCGGGGGACGACGTCGGTTCCGAGGAGGACGACCCAGCCGGTTCGGTTTCCGAGGCCGCTGCGGCCGTCACGTAGGCCGAGACCGGGCAGGAGCTGTAGACCACACCGGTCGTCCAGGAGGCCGGGAGCCCGGAGAGGCGAACCTGGGCGTCGGTCTGGCTCGGGCAGGGTCCGTGCCAGCGGTCGCGGTAGCGCAGCCAACCGCCCGTGCCGAGGATCGCAAGCCAGTAGGTCGTGCCGGAGACGAGCTCGGTCTTCTCCAGCGGCACTGTCGTCCAGGTCCCGGCGCTGGAGGCGGGGGCCGACCCGGTGCTCAGCAGTGAGCCCGGACGCCCGTCGCTGGCGCTGTACAGGCCCATCGTCACGACCGTGGCCAAGTTTCCCGAGTTGATGTAGAGGTGCCCGGCGCCAACAGTGCCTGTGGCGTCAGCCTGCAGGCGAAACGCTTCGGCCTCACCGGAGGGCAGCGAGTCATTCTGTGCTTCCAGCGCGGTCTGTCCCAGCAGTGGCGTGGCGGACGCTAGAGCGGCGCTGCGATGGACGACAGCGCGCCTCCTGTGGCGGGTGCGGCGTCGGACCCGGCGCCCGTGGGTTGCGTGGTGAGCTGCACGTCTCGTTGCAGGACGCATGTGACTTGCAGCCAGCGCCGATGATGCCGCGAACGCGACAACGAGGGCGACCGCCAGGAAGTTGCGCGTGAGCCGTGTGAGCATCGAGGGTCTCCTGTGGGGGCAGGTGGGCATTTGCCTTGCCCTCGACGCTGCGGTGTCTCAACCTGAGCCGTGCAAGATGCGCTCAACGTTCGGCTGGAACGTCGGTTCAAACGAACGACAGCGGGGTAGTTCAAAGGAACTACAGGCGCGTAGAGCCACCGGGGCGGTGCCTGAATTGCTGCCCGGACAGCGTCGCCGCACTGGTGCGAGGGTGGCGCTTGGGCCACCGCGTCGCTGAGCGCCGCGCCGCGTGCCTGGCTCCTCAGCGAGCCCAGCGACCCTCGTAGAGGTGCTCGCCGGACACCCGTACCTGCCCTGCGATCACGCAGTTGCGGTGCGATCACGCAGTCGCGGGGACGGCAGAAGCCGAGAGCTGTTGCGTCTTGCTTCTAGGCCTGACGGCGGTGTTCTAGGCCGAAGTTCGATCTAGGCAGCGGCGGGCTCGACCGGCTGGACGCATGCCTGCGGCGCGCCGTTGAGCTGCATCGAGATTCCCGCCGCCTCGACAGCTGCGACGATCTCCAGCCCGAGCGCCACATTGGAGCGGGGCTCCCTGCCGGTGCGGATCGCGTGGGCGAAGTCCAGCAGCTCGAGGCGCAGCGGCTCGTGCGCTTCCACCCGAGGGATCACGACGTCGCCGGCTCGATAGATCAGCTGGTGCTCACCGAAGTTGGACGGGGACGCGACGTCCATGCCACGGTCATACACCCGCACCGGCTCGTCGGCCGCGGTGTCGTCGTACTGGACCATGCGCCTGCTGCCGACAGCGATCATCTGGCGCACCTTGCGTGGAGCGAGCCAGGAGAGCTGCACGTTGGCGGTCGTGCCGCTCGCGAAGGTGAGCGTCACGAAGGCAGTCTCTGGCACACCCTCCCAGAACACGCAGCTTCCCGTGGCGGAGATCTCGACCACGTGCTCTTTGAGCCAGTACAGGAGGATCGAGAGATCGTGTGGCGCCAGGTCGCAGACGACCCCGTCGCGTTGATACTTGCCGAGGTTCAGCCTGGAGGAAGTGATGAAGTGGATATCGCCGATCACCTCCTCCTCGATCAGCTTGCGCACCATGTTGACCGCCGGGCTGTAGACGAAGGTGTGTCCGGGCATCAGCGTCAGCCCGGTCGTCATCGCCAGCTCGGCCACTTTGACGCCGTCCGCAAGGCTGGTCGCGAGCGGCTTCTCGACGAGCACGTGCTTGCCGGCGAGCAGGGCCCGTTCGGCCAGGGGTGCGTGGGTGGTCGGCGGGGTGGCGATCACGACGGCCTCGATGGCGTCGTCGGCAAGCACCTCGTCGAAGTCGACGATCGTGCGAGCGTTCGGGTGCTTGCCAGCGATCTGACGAAGCGGGCCGGAATCGCTGTCGCACAGAGCGTGCAGCCGGAACTCGGGTATCTCGGCCATGTTGCGGGCTAGGTTTGGACCCCAGTACCCGCACCCGACCAGCGCGACGCCGATCGGCGTCGGTCGAGGCAGGATGCGCTCGCTCCGCAGCCCCTGTGCATCCGCCTCGGCACACCCGTCGCCGTGCCACCCGTTCAGCGTCATCAGCACACCCCCTTGCCGAGCGGCAGGGATGCGCAGTCCGCGCAGCCACCGAGCACGTGACAGGCGCCCAGAAACATCGGAACCCGATTTGCGAGCGCCCAAGCCATATGACCGATCAACGGTCGCTTGGACCGTGGTCTTCCGCGGAGCCGATCATCGTAGGCGGGATCGTCGAGCCTCGCCGCGCTCGGGTTCTCGTCGCCTGCCTCATAGCGTCGAAGATCTCTGGCGGAGCACCTGCAGCGGCGTGCGTACGAGAAGCCTCAGATCGAGCCCGAGCGACCAGCCGCGGGCATACGCCACGTCCATGTCGAGCGCCTCCCCGTACGTGGAGTTCGCTCTGGCGGTCACCTGCCACAGACCGGTGAGCCCCTGTGGCACGGAGAAGCGGCGTAGATGATGAGGCCCGAAGTGCTCAGTCTCATATGGGATACACGGTCGCGGGCCGACAAGTGACATCTCGCCCCGTAGGACGTTGATGAGCTGCGGCAACTCGTCGAGGCTCGTCCGTCGCAGCCAGCGCCCGAAGTTCGTGACCGAATCGCCGCGATCGAGCTTGTATAGCCCGTCGCCCGTGCTCACAGCCTCCGGCGACATCGTCTGCTTTATGTAGTCGCGGTGGACGGCGTCGTCTGTGTCGACCGCCATGGTGCGGAACTTCAGGGCCGTGAACTCCTTCATGTTGGTCCCCAGGCGCGTCTGGCGAAACAGGATCGGTCCCGGTGAGTCGAGCCGGATCCGCACGGCGATATAGGCGAACAGCGGCGCCAGCGCGAGCAGTCCGATGCCCGCGCCGACCAGGTCCATCGCCCGCTTGACAGCGCGCGAGCCGCGCGCCGGCTGCGTGCGCGGAAGCCCGAGCAGCGGCATCCCTTCCACCCAGTGCATCGTGACACGGAGGTCGACGAGCTCGAACAGGCGAGGCACCACGTCGACCTGAACGGGGAGATCATGGAGGTGGCGCATGACGGCGAGCAGCTCTGATTCGGGCTCATTGGAGAAGGCGATGACCACCCGCTCGACGTCCAGGCGTTCGATGATCGCGGGCAGGCGCTCGGGCGGTCCCAGGACCGTGAGCTTCTCCGGAAGATCGGCTCGGCGCGCCTTGGGGTTGCGGTCGACGAAGCCGACGACGTTCGCGCCGTACTCGGGGTGTCTGACCAGCTTGCGAGCGACCAGCTGGCCGACCTCTCCGGCACCGACGATCAGCGTGTTCTGCTCATATGCACGTGTGCGCTTGCACACCTCCCGTGCGACCCGTCGCAGTGTCGGCACGATGCACATGGCCAGGACCCAGAAGGCGATCAGGGCGTCGATCGACGGAGCGCTCCTGCCAGCCAGCTGCGATGCGACGAGCAGCAGCCAAAGCCCGATGGCGACGATGTAGAAGACTCCGGCGACGTCGTCGGACGAGGAATGCGCTGCGCGCTCGTGGTCGCGCTGGTAGAGGCCGTGGAGTTTCGCCACGAACACCCAGCACGGAAGCGTGAGCACGAACACCAGCAGCTCGCGCGAGGATCCGAATGCGCCATGCCCGTCCCATAGCAGCGTCACGATCAGGTAGGCGAGACTCAGGCCGAGCAGGTCAGCGATCACCAGCGTGCGCGGAACCAGCCACGATCGCCGCTCCGCCCGCTTGCGCGAGAGCAGCCCCTGGGTATGCACGTCCATCGCCGCAAGCGGGTCGTCGAACCCGAAACGCTGGTGGCGGCTGGCGGCGTCCAGGATGCGCTCGCGGCGCGCGTGCAGCGTGTCGATCGGGGTGACGACCTCGTCGGTCGGGGTGACGACCTCCATTGGGCGCACATCATGCACCGGGGAGGTCCGCGCGCGCTAGACCAGGACAGGATTTTCTGGGCAAGACCAGTCCGGGGGCGGGCGGACCCTAGACTTTTGGCCAGCGTGCCCCCGCCCTATCGTGCAGCTATACTTGCACTGGTTGCGGAGTCGCGGTCACGCTGGCATACTCAGCGTCAGACGTGCTTACATAACGGAGTTCGGCATCCTGGACGGATCGGATTGCGCGACGGAGCCCGAGGACTGCCCAGGGGGGCGTATCGAGCCGAACGGAGGCGGGTCGAGCGGGAAGGCCGAGTTCGCCCGTGGGAGACGATGAAGATGCAGAGGAAGGGAAGGGATGCCCGGTGAAGCGGCTGGTCGTAGTTGCGGACAACTCACTGATCGTGGAAGCCATCGCGATCGGCCTCCGCAAGAGCGGCGAGTTCAGCGTGGTTGGCCATGTCAACGGCCTGAGCGCCTCGGCGCGGACGGTCCTCGGCGCCTCGCCCGACGTGGTTCTCGTCGACGATATGGCGCAGTCCCCGCGGGTCGTGGATCTCATCAAGGAGATAAAGGCCGAGCAGGGCTCGGTCGCGGTGATCGTGCTGACGCTGGCGATGGATCCGGAGTGGCTCGACGACGTCTTTGACGCAGGCGCCGTCGGCGCGATCTCGAAGGCGACCCATCCGCTTGCGCTGACGACGCTTGTCCGTGAGACAACCGACGGACACATCCTCCACGTGCACGAGCCCTTCTCGCGAACCCGCAGCTCTCGCAATCACGCGGTGGCAGTGGAGGGCGTGTCGCTGACACCCCGCGAGCTCGAGGTGCTGCAGCTTGTGGCATCCGGAGCCAGCAACGGAGAGATCGCACAGACGCTGTGGGTGACCGAGCAGACCGTAAAGTTCCATCTCTCGAATCTCTACCGGAAGCTAGAAGTAGGCAACCGGACCGAAGCCAGTCACTATGCTCATGTGAACGGCGTGGTGGGCACCGCCTTGCAGCCTGCGGATGTCTCCTGACTCAGCCCGGTGACGTGGGCAGCGTGGCGTGCTCCGGAGCCGGGACGACGTCGTTCGGAGCTGTGGCGTTCGTGCCTTTGCGGCGCCGTCGAGCGGCCGGTCCGAGCACCTGCACGACCAGCGTCTTGGCATCCGTCCACGCGGACGGGAACACGGTTCGCAGCACGATCGAGTACACGCAAAGGCCGACGATGCCTACGAGCACGATTTGAACCAGTCGGGGCAGGTTGCCGCCCAGCACGTGCATCAGGGGCACCGTAACCGCTGACATGACCAGACAGCCGGCGACCGCCGGGCCGAGCTCGGGGGCCAGGCGGCGGATCGAGATGCCTACGTAGCGCTGCAGCAGCAGGCGGTAGGCCCCCAGGAGGATCACGAGGTAGGCGCTGACCACGGCGAGCGCGATCGTCACCAGGCCGTGGCGCGAGGCGAGCAGCACTACACCCGCGTAAAAGCCCAGGCGCGCGACGCCGAACGCGAGCAGCGGCCTCGGCCGGCCGATCGCCAGCATCACCTGCACGTAGCCGACCAGGATCGCCGCGAACATGCCGGCGACGGCGAGGATCTGCGTCGGGCGCACGGCGGGGGTCCACGCGCTGCCGAACACGAATGGGACCACCAATGGCGCCATCACGACCAGGAGGGCCTGCAGGGGGAAGATGATCGCCGCGTGCACGCGGGCGGCGCGTTCGTGGATGGAGCGCAGCGTCGCCACGTCGCTCGTGCGCGAGTACACGGGGTAGGCGACCTGCGCCATCACTGTGCTCAGCTTCTGCTGGTAGACGACGCCGAGGTTGAACGCCCGGTAGTAGAAGCCGGTCTCGGCCGCCGACACGCGTGCCGCGAGGATCGCGTAATCCTCGTTGCGGAACATCGTGTCGACGAGGCCGAAAAGCGCCGCGGGCAGCCCGTAGCTCGTGATCCGCCGCTGGGCGCTCCAGGACCAGCGGGGAAGCGGCGGCCTGGCGCGCGCGATCAGCAGCGCCGAGCTGACGCCGAGCTGCAGCAGCGCGCCGAGCACCAGCGCCCTGGCCTCTAGCCCCGCTGCGGCAAGTACGATGGCGGCGACGTTGCCGCCCGTCGTGCTGACAGTTTCGATCACCCCGGTGCTGCGGAAGTCCAGGGCCCGCAGCAGCGTGGCGAGTGACACGCCGCCCAGCGCGCCGATGAACATCGCCGGAGACATGAGCTCTATCAGCGACGCCGTTTGAGCGCCGAAGAGCGGGCGCCACACGGGCCCCGTGAGTGCGAACACCACGACGGTGAGCGTTGCGCCGCCGGCGATGCTCATGAACATCGCCCCGCGCCGGTCGCTCTCGTCGATGGTCGCCCGCTGCACCAGAGCCGATGCAAACCCCTCGAACGTCAGGATCACAGACAGCGGCAGCAGGATCAGCGCGACCGCCGCGTGACCGAAGGCGGCCGGAGCGATCAGACGCGCGAGCACGACGGTGGCGAGGAGGCCGAAGACTTCGCTCACCACTCGCGTCAGCGCGACCCAGCGCAGGCCGCGCATCGTGGTGTCTTTCATCGTCTCCGCGGCCACGGTTGCTCCTCGTGCGATCAACGCCCCGGCATCCCGGGCGCTTGCGCATGCCTCGCGCGGACCGCGCACACCGCTCGTGGGCCGCGCACGCCGCTCCTGGGGCGAACGGCGCCCCTCGGCGTGATCCGGTCAGGCCGGCGAAGGCGGTCAGGCCGGCGAAGGCGCTCGGGTCATCTGTGCGTCAGCACAGGGCCAGCTCATCGCCGTCGCCGACCTGCAAACGCAGCGCGCGCGGCATCGAGAAGTCCCGGAAGATCCGCGCCTGACGGCCTACGATGCTCGCCACCAAGCGGCCGCCTACGTTCAGCACGCTTGCGTCGGCCAGCACGATCGATCGCTCGAGCTCGGCCCCTTCGATGCGGACACGCTCTGCTATCGAGGTGTATGGGCCTATGTAGGAATCGCTGATCAGCGTGTCCGCCCCGATCATCACCGGTCCGATGATGATGGTCGATGTCACGCGTGCCCTCGGATGGATCTCGATCGGCCCCTCGAACCGGTTTCCGTCGTACGAGTTGGCGATAGTTTCGGATGCGAGGGTGTCGAGAATCGAGCGGTTGAGGTCCAGCAGGTCCAGCGGGTCTCCTGCGAAATGCCGCCAGCCCCGCGCGACCCGTACCTGCATGCTGCCTCCATCGCGGGCGATCTGCTCGGCGATCGCAGCGAAATCGAGCAGCTGTGCCGAGCGCCACGGGTTCGGCAGACGCCGCAGCACGCCCGGGCCCAGCACGCAGACGCCGGCGACGCCGAGCGGCGCGGCGTGGCCGTCGCCGTCGTCCTCGCCGAGCGGGTGGAAGGGCACCAGCCGAGGCCTCCTGCCCTCCCGCGCGCCGTTTTGCACGAGCAACAGGGCGTCAGGCGCGTGCGCGCCCAGCGACTCGACGGTCGAAAGGATCGCCTGACCGAGCAGGCCATCCGCACGGTGGAGGATGCACGGCGCGTCTGCGGCGAACTCCACGGCTGCCATGAGGGCGTCGCAGCTCTCAGTCAGCTGGTCGTGCACCACGTGGCGCACCGCGATCCCTGCCGGTCCCTCGATCGCTACGCACGCGGTCAGCTCAGGCGCGACGTCGGGTGGTGCGACGACGAGACTCTCCGCTACGCCGGCCTCCAGCAGCGCGTCCAGCACGTGGCAGATGATCGGGCGATTCGCGACTCGCTGCAACGAGGTCGCGCGCGTGGCGCCGAGCCACGGACCTGTCGAGAAGGTCGAGCTGGGAACTACGACAACGCCCTTGGCGATCACCTACATGGAACGGATGGCGCATGGCGGTACTCGCGCGTTCGAGCAGATCAAGGGCTGCGCAGCGCCAGGTTCTGCGCGAAGTCGATCACCGCCTGGGCCACGCGTCCAACCTCCGCATCGCTCATCGCGGGAAACAACGGCAGTGAGCACATGCGCTCGGCGAGGCGCTCGCTCACCGGTCGGCTTCCCTGCTCGAGGCCGAGCTCAGCGTAGGCTTCGGTCAGGTGGATCGGCGTCGGGTAGTGCACGGCCGAGGCAATTCCCCGCAGCGACAGGTGCTCGCGCAGCGCATCGCGTTGCTCGCTGCGCACGACGAACAGGTGGTAGACGTGGTCGGCGTGCTCGCC
>JASHYF010000189.1 GCA_030043235.1 Solirubrobacteraceae bacterium
CCCGCCGCTGTGAAACTGTGCCGGCGCACCGCAACGCGCGTCCACCTCACGCGCTCGCCCCCGCGCCCGCTGCCGGGGGATGTGTTGGCTCGCGGGCGCTCATCAACGCGAGCGGCACGGCCAGGCCGGCCGAGCGCCGCACGGTGGCGATCTGCCGCCCCGGCTGGACGGCCGCGCGCACCTCGCTCACGTGGGGCGCGAGCGACGCGACGGCGCGCTGCAGGTCCTCCACCACCATCGCCAGGCCCCACAGGCGGGCGGGACGGTCCGGCCCGCCGCCGCGCTCGACCGCCTCCCGCGGTTCCTGCACCACCTCCAGGATCTCCCGTCCGAGGCGGAAGAACGCCTGGCGCGGCGCGCCCGCGGGCGTGGGCTCGTCGCGGACGCGGCGCAGGTCCAGCCCGGCCGCCCGCAGCGCGGCCACGGTGCGGTCTAGGTCCGGGGACATGGCCACGACGTGGTCGATCGCCACCACGCCGTTTGGGTGCACGGGCGCCGCCGGCGGGGCCGGGGCGTGGGAGATGGCGGTGGGCAGCCCGTCGAGCTCCGCGCTGCCGGCGCCCCGCAGCGACCAGCCGAGGATGCCCGCCGCGGGTCGCCCGCCGTCCTGCGCGTGCGCGCCGGCGAAGCGCATGCGCACGGTGCCGAGGAGGCAGGCGCGGTCCGCCACCGCGAAGCCACACGCCGCCCAGGGGCCGGCTGCTGCAGCCAGCGCGATCTCGTCTATTTCGATCTCTTCCATATCGGGGGCTCTCCCCTACCTTCGCACGCGCGCGAGCCGGGACGGAAGCGCGCGGGCCGCTAAAACGAGCAACCGTGAACGCTACACCGGCACCCCGAGACGACCGCCCGGAGCTGAGCGACCGCCGGCGGCTGACGATCCTCGCGATCTGCTGCATGAGCCTGTTGATCGTGGCGATGGACAACACGATCGTGAACGTGGCGCTGCCGTCGATACGCCGCGACCTGCACGCGCCGCTGTCGGGGCTGCAGTGGACGATCGACGCGTACGTGATCGTGATCGCGAGCCTGCTGCTGCTGTCGGGATCCACGGGCGACCGCATCGGCCGCCGGCGCACGTTCCAGGTGGGCCTCACGGTGTTCGGCGCGAGCTCGCTGCTGTGCAGCCTCGCGCCGAGCCTCGGCTGGCTGATCGCCGCGCGCGCGCTGCAGGGCGTGGGCGGCTCGATGCTCAACCCGGTGGCGATGTCGATCATCACCAACGTGTTCACCGATCCCCGCGAACGCGCGCGGGCGATCGGCGCGTGGGGCGCGGTGGTGGGCATCAGCCTGGCGCTCGGCCCGATCGTCGGTGGGACGCTCACGCAGAGCGTGGGCTGGCGGGCGATCTTCTGGATCAACGTGCCGATCGCGCTGGCGGCTGTGGTGCTGACGGCGGTGTTCGTGCCGGAGTCGCGCGCACCGCGCGCGCGACGCATCGACCCGCTGGGCCAGGTGCTGGTGATCGTGACGCTCGCGTCGCTCACGTACGCGATCATCCAAGGCCCGCAGGCGGGCTGGACCTCGGCGCAGACGATCGGGCTGTTCGCGCTCGCCGCGCTCGCGCTGATCGGGCTGATCGCCTATGAGCTGCGACGCAGCGAACCGCTGATCGAGCTGCGCTTCTTCCGCAGCGCGCCCTTCTCCGGCGCCACGGTGATCGCCGTCAGCGCGTTCGCCGCGTTCAGCGGGTTCCTGTTCTTGAACACGCTGTACCTGCAGGACGTGCGCGGCTACTCCCCGCTGCAGGCCGGGCTGTGCACGCTGCCGATGGCCGGCGCGGCGCTCGTGTGCAGCCCGTTGTCGGGGCGCGCGGTCGGCGGGCGCGGGCCGCGGGCGCCGCTGTTCGTGGCCGGCGTGTGCATGATCGCGAGCGCGCTCGTGCTGACCACGCTCACCTCCTCCACCTCGCTCGTGCTGCTGCTGTGCGCGTACGCGGTGTTCGGCATCGGCTTCGGCAGCGTGAACGCGCCCATCACCTACGCGGCCGTCTCGGGCATGCCCAACAACCAGGCGGGCGTGGCCGCGGCGGTGGCCTCCACCAGCCGCCAGGTCGGGCAGGCGCTGGGAGTGGCGATCACCGGCTCGATCCTCGGCGCGGCGGTCAGCGCGAACGTCGGCAAGCACCTGGTCTCGGCGAGCCACCCGGCGTGGTGGCTGATCGCCGGCTGGGGCGCGTGCGTGCTCGTGCTCGGCGCCGCCACCACCGGCAGCTGGGCGAGGCGCACGGCCGAGCGCTGCTGCAACGCGCTGCTCGCATCGTCCCCGGAGGGGGAAGATGAGGCCGCCCCGCGGCCGGTGCCCGCGTGAGCGCGCGAAAGGATGGACGCGGCGTGAGCGCGCGGACCGGTGCGGCGGGACGCGCTCGCGGGGATGGCCGGCCGCGACGCCTGCTCTTGAGCGCCGTCCGCTACGTGCTGCCGGCGGCGGTGACGGTGGCGGGCATCGTGATCATGGCGCTGGGCGGCGAAAGCGACGTGGAGGGCGGCGCGAGCATCGTCAGCGCCGGCCTGGCGATCTACTTCCTCAACTGGCTGTTTCGCATCGGCGTGACGGGCGACCGCGAGCGCGAGCGCGAGGAGGCGGCGCGCGAGTACTTCGACCGGCATGGCCGCTGGCCCAGTTGAGCGGCCGCTCGCTTTGTGCATCCGTCGAAGGTGAGCGCGCAAGCAGCGCGGGAAGATCCCGCCGTGAGCTCGGGGGTCGAGACGCCGGCGCGAGCTCCCGCCTGACCGCGGCGGTGACGATGTCGCGCCTGGACCCGCAGACGAGCGCGCGCCTAGCAGCCGGCGCCACGCTCAATAGCGCGCGACCACGTCGGTGAACGCATACGGCGACTGCGCGATCCCGCTGCAGTCTTCGTTCGTGTTCTCGCCAGATGCGCACTGCCGGTCGCGGTTGACCGCCCAGAAGGTGAACCGCGCGAGGTGGTTCTGCTGGGCGAACGCGAGCATCGTTTCGAAGTCTTCGACGCTGACGACCTCCGAGGCTTCGTCGGTGTCGCCGTTCATCGAGGAGATGCCCGCATGTTCGTAGGCGAGCGCCGGCGCGATCCCGTACGCTGAGGCGAGGTCCCGCTCGAGCCCTTCGACCGCCGTGATCGACGCGTGGCCCATGTCTGTGCGCGGCGCGCCGAAGTCGAACGGCATGATCGTCCAGGAGCTCGGCATGAAGCCGATCGCGGCGGCGTCCGCGATCAGGCTCCTGCCGTCCGCTTCGGGACCCGTTTCTTCGCTGCCGAACGTCACCGATATCTCCAGGCCCGGGTCCTCGCTCTGCACGATCGCGAGCGCTTCGATCACGCGCCGGCGCACCTTCCTGCTGGCGAACTCGGTGTGCTCGACGTCGACGTCGATGGCGTTCAGCGAGTACGCGTCGATCACCGTCTGATACGCGTTCGCGAGAGCGGCCGGGCTCTTGCACGCGTTGCCGAGCTTCTTGCCGCTCCAGCCGCCGAACGACACGTCCACTTCCCCGCCGGCCGCGCGGATGCTGTCGATGGCCGCTTCGTCGGAGCCCCCCACGAGCGGGCGTTCGCCGTCCCACTCGGGGTCGCAGCCGTGGTGGGCGAGGATGAACGCCAGCGTGAGGGCGTGCACGCCGGTGGCTTCGATCACGCTCGCCGGGGGCTGCGGCTGGCCCCAGCCGAGGTACTCGTATGGGGCCGCCATCTCGACCGGCTGCGCTAGCGCGAGGGCGCCCGCCGGCCACAGCAGCGCGAGCGCGCAGCAGGCGCCCACCAGCCGCGCGGCGCGCATGTTCGCGGGATGGCGCATCACCTCCTCACCACTGTCATCAGCCTAAAGCACGCGCGGAGGGCGCCGATACAAGCATGTGCGCACGATTGCACGATACGTCTGCGTGTGTGCCCACTGGGGAGCACACGAGAGCGATGCTCCTGCCTGAGCACAGCGGGGGCATCAAGGACGGCGACGCGGGCATGCCGTCGAATCACTCGCCGGCGGTGCCCTCCGCGCGCGGGCGGCGCTGGCTGACAGGCGTCTGCGCGATCGTGGTTCTCGGCGTGGCGGCCTCGCTGGCGGCCGCGCTGGTGTGGCATTCGAGCGTGCGGGCGCGCGAAAAGCAGACGTTTGAGACGTCGGCGGCGAACGTGAGCGGAACGCTGGATACGCTGCTGCGACGCGACACCGACTTCGTGAAGTCGGTTCGTGCGGTGCTCGAGGTGCAGCCGAACCTGAGCGCGAGCGGCTTTGCCCGGTGGCTGTCCCTGCTCCAAGATCGCCGCGGCGAACCGGCGGGCTATGGGGCGTTGATCGTCAGGTCCGTGCCCGCTGCACGGCTCGCGAGCTTTCAGGCCGATCGCAACGGCGACCCGGCGTTTCGCGCACTCGTCGGAGGCCAGCTCGAATCGATTGCGCCGGCAGGGCGCTCTCACTACTGCCTGCTGGCTGGCGGGGACGCCAACATCTCCTACAGCCCCGAGGTCGCCCTGCTGCTGGAGGGCGACTGGTGCAACCCCTCCTCGCTGATCGGCTCCTATCGGCAGAACGGCACCACCCGCGCACAGTTCACGCAGGCGCTCACCGACAGCGGCGACTACGAGGCCTACTCGATAACGCTGGCCGGCGTGAGCAGCTTGGTCATCGAAGTCGCCGCCTACCGGCCCGGCGCGCCGCTGACGAGCGTCTCACAACGCCGCGCGGCCGTGCTCGGCTGGGTGCTCGGCTCGTTCGACATCAACTCGCTGTTGCAGGCGTCACTGGGAAGCGCACGTCACGTCGCGGTCACGCTCTACCACGCCAACCCCGGGCTGGGTAGCGAATTCATCGGTCGCATCGGGTCCGCCGCACGCGCTCACCCGTTCTCACATGAGACGACGCTGCAGGCGGACGGCACGTGGATCGTGAAGGTGGCTGGCACATCCGCCGCGGGGCCGTCGGCGGACATCCAGGCGCTGGCGGTGCTCGTGAGTGGGCTGGTGGCGACCGCGCTGCTGTCGGCGCTCGTGCTCGTGCTCGCGCGCTCGCGTGAGCGCGCGCTGGCGATGGTCGAGGAGAAGACGGGACAGCTCCGCCACCAGGCTCTGCACGACGGTCTCACCGGCCTGCCGAATCGCGTGCTGGCGCTCGATCGCGCGGAGCAGATGCTCGCCCGCGCGCGCCGCCAGGAGCATCCGATGGCGGCTCTGTACGTGGACGTCGACGGCTTCAAGGACGTCAACGACAGCTTCGGGCACGCGGCCGGCGACGAGCTGCTGAAGATCGTGGCCGCACGGCTGGAAAGCGTGGTGCGCGAGGGCGACACCGCGGCCCGCCTGGGCGGCGACGAGTTCGTGGTGCTGGTCGAGGGATCGACGCTGGAAGCCGGTCCGGAGCTGGTCGCCGAGCGCCTGCTGGAGGTGCTGCGCCGGCCGTATGACATGCGCGGCGAGATCGCTCGCGAGCTGTCCGTGACGGCGAGCATCGGCATCGCGTACGGGCTGCGCGGGAGCGCCGATGAGCTGCTGCGCGACGCGGACATCGCGCTCTACTCCGCGAAGGCCAGCGGGCGCAATCGCCATGTGCTGTTTCGCGCGGACATGCAGGCGGCCCGCGAGGATCGCCTGACGATGCGGATGGAGCTCGAGGAGGCGCTCGCGCACGACGAGCTGTTCCTGCTCTACCAGCCGATGTTCGATCTGCAATCGCGGAGCGTGACGAGGGTCGAGGCGCTGATCCGTTGGCGCCATCCGGCGCGCGGGACGCTCGCGCCCAAGGAGTTCCTGCCTGCCGCGGAAGCGAGCGACTTGATCGTGGCGGTGGGTCGTTGGGTGCTCCGCGAGGCTTGCCGGCAGGCAGCTGCATGGCACGCGCGCGGGCTGGAGCTGGGTGTGTCGGTGAACGTGTCGGCGCGCCAGCTCGATGGCAAAGAGCTCCTCGGGGACGTGCGCGCGGCGCTGCACGACAGCGGCTTGGATGCGCCGGCGCTCACGCTGGAGGTTGCCGAGGGCGTATTGATGCGCGACTCGCGCGCCGCGATCGAGCATCTGCGGGCGCTCAAGCGGCTGGGCGTGCGCATCGCGATCGACGACTTCGGC
>JASHYF010000190.1 GCA_030043235.1 Solirubrobacteraceae bacterium
AAAGGGGCCGGCGCCGAAGGGGCTTGCGCCGGGGCGGCCGACGCCGGCGCCGGGGCCGGCGCCCGAGGAGATCGAGCAGCCGGAGTCGGAGAGCCTCAATCGCGCGATCACCGGCTTCATCACGTTCGCGCCGCCGCTCGTGCTGGCGCTCGCGGGCTGGCAGATGTGGAACCACGAGCTGCGCTGGCGCGACATCGCGATCTTCGCGATCATGTACCTGCCGATCGGCCTCGGCGTGACGGTTGGCTTTCACCGCCTGTTCACGCACCGCAGCTTCAAGGCGTCCCCGGCGCTTCGCGGCGTGCTGGCGGTGCTCGGCACGATGGCGGTCGAGGGGCCGATGATCTCGTGGGTGGCCGACCATCGCAAGCACCACGCCTACTCCGACCGCCTGGGCGACCCGCACAGCCCTCACGTCGATCACGGCGGCGGCTGGCGCGGCGCGCTGCGCGGGCTCGCCCACGCGCACGTCGGCTGGCTGTTCAACCATCAGCAGCGTGGCGCGCGCGAACGCTTCGCGCCCGATCTGCTGGCCGACCCCGTGGCGGCGTTCGTGGACAGGACGTTCGTCGTGTGGTCGCTGCTGGGCTTTGCGATCCCGTTCGCGCTGGGCATGCTGATCGGCGGCACCTTGGCGGCGGGCCTGGAGGGCGTGCTGTGGGGAGGCGTCGTGCGCATGTTCGTGCTGCACCACGTGACCTACAGCATCAACTCGCTGTGCCACTTCTTCGGCGCGCGGCGCTTCGCCACCGACGACCATTCGCGCAACCTGCGCTGGCTCGCGCCCTTCTCGCTGGGCGAGGCATGGCACAACAACCACCACGCCTTTCCCACGTCGGCCTTCCACGGGATGGCCCGAGACGAGCTCGACATCTCCGGACTGGTGATCGCGGGCCTCGAGCGCGCGGGGCTGGTGTGGGACGTGCAGCGCGTCGCTCCCAGCCGGCGCGCGGCCAAGGCGCTGTGAGCGGCTGAGCTCGATCCGAGGAGCGCGACCGTCCCGCCGAGCGCGGAGCCGTGAGACGATTGCGGTCGTGGCTCAGCGCGCTCGACTCTCGGTGGACCTGTCGCTGGCGCACGGCGCGAGCCCGCGGCGCTGGATGCCGGCGCTGGCGGCGGGCCTTTCGATCGGCGAGTACGCCCGCTCGCTCGTGCGTCGCCTGGCGCTGCTGAGCGCCGTGCTGCTCGCGGCCATCTGGTGGCTGGAGGGGCGCGGCTACTTCTGGCCGGCGTGGGCGTGGCTGGGCCTGGGCGTGCTGATGCTGATCGACTTCGGCTCCGCGTGGGCGTGGCGGCAGCCGGCCGGCGCGGTGCGGCGCGTGGCGTGCGTGTGGACGATCGTCGGCGTGGCGGCGGTCATCCTGGTGTTCACGTGGCTGCTCACGTGGCTGCTCGCTGGGGCGCGCAGCTTCTGGCCGGCGTGGGCGCTGCTGGGCCTGGGGACGGGCGGGAGCGCGTATTCGCTGATCGCGCTGCACGACCGCGTGCTCGTCGCCCACGGCCGGCGCGCCCTGCGCGCGCGGATCGACATGCTCACGCGCACGCGCAGCCAGGCGGTGAACGCCCAGGCCGCGGAGCTGCGGCGGATCGAGCGCGACCTGCACGACGGCGCCCAGGCGCGGCTCGTGGCGCTCACGCTGCAGCTCGGGCGCGCTGAGTTGCGCGCGGGAGACCAGCCGGAGCTGTGCGGGCTGATCCGCGATGCCCAGCGCGAGGCCCATCACGCGATCGCCGAGCTGCGCGACCTCGCTCGCGGCCTCGTGCCGCCGCTGCTCGCCGACCGCGGGCTGGTGGCGGCGGTGGAATCGCTCGCTGCGCGCTACGGCCTGGGGACGGCGATCGAGGCGGAGACCCACGGCCGTCTCGCGCCCGCCGTGGAGAGCGCCGCGTACTTCGTGATCGCGGAGGCGCTCACCAACACGGCCAAGCACGCGCACGCCGCGCGCAGCTGGGTGGTGCTGCGCGAGCAGCAGCGCACGCTGGCGGTGACCGTGGGCGACGACGGACGCGGCGGGGCCGATCCGCGAGGCTCGGGCCTTGCGGGCCTGTGCGCGCGGGTCGAGGCGCTCGACGGCAGCCTGCGCGTGCGCAGTCCCAGGGGCGCCGGCACGGTGCTCGAGGTGAGGCTTCCTTGCGGGTAGTGATCGCCGAGGATCTCGCGCTGCTGCGCGAGGGGCTCGTGGCGCTGCTGCGCGAGAACCAGATCGAGGTGGTCGCGCAGGTGGAGGATGGCCCGGCGCTGCTGCGCGCGATCGCCGGGCACCAGCCGGACCTCGCGATCGTCGACGTGCGCCTGCCGCCCACCTACAGCGACGAGGGCCTGCTGGCCGCGATCGAGGCACGCCGCCGCCAGCCGGCGCTGGGCGTGCTCGTGCTCTCGCAGTACGTGGAGACCGCCTACGCCAGCGAGCTCGTGGGGGACGACAGCGCCGGCATCGGCTACCTGCTCAAGGAGCGGGTGGGCGACGTGAAGGCGTTCCTCGACGCCCTGCACAGCGTCGCGGCCGGGGGCACGGTGCTCGATCGCCAGGTCGTCGCCGAGCTGCTCGCGGCGGGTGGGCGACCTGACGGTGCGCGCGAGGCGCTGTCGGGCCTCACCGCGCGTGAGCGCGAGGTGCTCGCGCTGATGGCCGAGGGCCGTTCCAACACCGCGATCGCTGAGAGCCTCGTGGTCACGCCGGGGGCCGTGGAGAAGCACATCACCAACATCTTCGCCAAGCTCGGCCTGCCCGCCTGCAACGACGACCACCGCCGCGTGCTGGCCGTGCTCGCCTATCTGCGCGTCGCTCGCCCGTAGGTCCTCACCGGCCGGCCCTGGCCGTGCTCGCCTATCTGCGCGTCGCTCGCCGGTAATGGGGCCTTGCGGGCGGCCACCTGATAAAACGCGGGAGCGAACATGAGTTATGGCGGCTGACCTGCTGGCGCGCGTGCGCGCCGAGATAGACGAACGCATGGCCGAGCTGCGCCCGGCCGTGGCCGAATACGAGCGGCTGCTCGACGCCGCCGGGGCGCTCGAGCCCGACCACTCGGGGTGGGCCGGGCGCGCGC
>JASHYF010000191.1 GCA_030043235.1 Solirubrobacteraceae bacterium
CGGCACGCCCCGGCCGCTGGCCGCTGCGTGCACGGCCATCAGGCTGGTGCCGGCCGCGAGCGCGCCCGCCGCGAGCGCGCCCGCCGCGAGCGCGCCCGCCGCGAGCGTCGTGCCCGGCTTCCTCACCCCGCAGGACCTGCACGCGGCGTACTCGCTGCCCGCGGAAACCCCGTCCGCGAGCAAGCAGACGGTGGCGGTGATCGACGCGTTCGACGACCCCACCGCCGAAGCGGACCTGGGCGTGTTCGACGAACGGTTCGGCCTGCCGCCGTGCACGGCGGCAGGCGGCTGCTTTCGCAAGGTCAACCAGGAAGGCGACGCGAGTCCCCTGCCGCCGGTGCAGGGCGAATGGGCTGGCGAGATCTCGATCGACGTGCAGATGGTCCACGCCATCTGCGAGAGCTGCCGGGTGCTGCTGGTGGAGGCGAACAGCGAAGAGCTCACGGACCTGGCTGCCGCGGTCAACGCCGCCGCGCGCGCGGGCGCGACGGTGATCAACAACTCGTACATGGCTCCCGAAGAACCGATCCTCGCGAGCTTCTTCACGGAACTGAACGCGAGCGCGTACGACCACCCGCAACGCGTGATGACCGCCAGCTCCGGCGACTGCGGCTACCTGAACGAAGCCTGTGCGGGCATGCCCGTCGGGACGAACTTCCCGGCGGGCTCGCCCGACGTGGTGGCCGTCGGCGGCACGTCGCTGAGCGACGACGGCGAAACGTGGACGAGCACCGTGTGGAGCGGCACTGGCAGCGGCTGCAGCGGGATCTTCACGGCGCCCGCCTGGCAGCGCGACGTGGCGAGCTTCTCCGCCACGCGATGCGGCAGCGAGCGCTCGGTCGCCGATGTGTCCGCGGACGGCGACCCGAACACGGGCGTAGACATATACGACAGCACGCCGGAAGGCAACGGCGAGCCGGCCGGCTGGACCGTCTTCGGCGGCACGTCTGTGGCCGCGCCGATCGTCGCCGCCGAGTTCGGTCTCGCCGGCGGCGCCCATCACATCGCCTACCCGGCCGCCACGCTCTACTCGCACGCCGGCGAGGCCGGCGCGTTCTACGACGTCGTCTCAGGGAGCAACGGATCGTGCGGGGATGCCACCTCCTGCGAGGCGGCGGTCGGCTACGACGGTCCGTCGGGCCTCGGCAGCCCGCTCGGCCTCGCGGCCTTCTCGCCGCCGGAAGTCCCCGCGCTCGCCGGCTTCTCGCCCACGTCGGGGATCACCGGAAGCGCGGTGTCGATCGAAGGCAGCGACCTCGGGACGGTCAGCGAAGTCAAGTTCGGCGAGCTCGCCGCCGAGTTCGAGGTGCTGTCTCGCGAACGCCTCGAAGCGACCGTGCCCAACGGCGCGAGCAAAGCCAAGATCTCGCTGAGCACGCCTTTCGGGGTCGTGACGAGCAAGGCCAAGTTCGAGCCCACTCTGTCGATCGTCTCGTTCTCGCCGCAGCACGGCGCCCCGGGCAAGGTCGTGACGATCGAGGGGGTCGGCTTCGAGGACAGCTCGGGCGTGAGCTTCGACGGCAGCCCCGCGCGCGTGGACGGCGCCTCGCCGAAGAAGCTCACCGCGATCGTGCCCTCGGGGGCCGCCACCGGCCCGATCTCCGTGACCAACGCCTCAGCTCCGGCCGGCACCGTGTTCAGCGCCGGCAGCTTCACTCCCTGACGATCCGCCGTATGACGATCGCTATACGGGCTTGCCAAAGCGACTGCCTGATCCCCCGCCCTGGTCGCCTCTGCCTCAGCTCTCCGGCTCCTGCGGCGCGGCGACCGCGAACACGATGTGCCGGCGCGCGAGGCTCACGTACGGGTGCAGCTCGACGGGCCCGCCGTCGAGCGGCGCGATCGTCACGTCGGTGAGCGTGATGAAGTCGCGCTCGGACGCGTTGAGCACGTCGGAGACGCGGCTGCGGTAGCCGTCGCGCGCGAGCGTGAGCGCGCCCTCGATGCGGTGGCGCTCGGTCTCGATCCTGATCCTCTCGGTGCGGTGGTCGATCCCCTGGGCATCGCCCTCGCCGAACAGCTCGTCGGCGTTCATGCGCTCACGCTAGCGCTCAGCGGCTGACGAGGAAGCTGCGGCTGACGATCGTGCGCAGGCCGGTTGGGCCCGCGGCGACGACCTTCACGCGCGCGAGCATGCTCCGGCGCCGGCCGAGCTCGCGGCGCAGGCGACGCAGGGCGCTCGCACCGAGGAGCAGCCGCACGTGGCCGGGGACGCCGGCGGGGAGCGGGCGCGCCGCGGCGATGAGCGATACCGCGCCGTGGCGGTGCAGCGGGGAGAGCGTGGCGGTGGCGAGGATGCGGCAGCTGCGCTTGCAGCTCACCGACAGGGCGAGCGCGCCGCGCGAGAGCACGCCGGCCCTGCGCGGCACGCTCACGTGCAGCACCGGCGCGACGTTCAGCGGCGGCGGCCAGCTGCCCGGGGCGAGGCAGCCGGCGCCCGCGGGAGAGGAGAGATCGAAGCGCTGCACGCGGTTGTTGTTGGTGTCGGCCACGTACACGTCGCCTTCGCAGCCCACGGCGATCGCCTTGGGCTGGGAGAATTCGCCTGGCCCGATGCCGCGCAGGCCCCACTTGGCGAGGAACTGGCCACCGGCGCCGAACTCCTGCACGCGGTTGTTTTCGCTGTCGAGCACGTACACGTTGCCGGCGGCGTCGACGGCGACGGAGGTGGGCGAGTGAAAGCGGCCGTCGGCGCTCCCTCTGGAGCCCCACTGCGCGAGCACCGCTCCGCCGGGCGAGAGCTCGACGATGCGGTCGTTGCCGGTGTCGGCGACGTACACGTCGCCGGAGGGAGCGAGCGCGAGGCCGTCCGGATGATCGAACGCCCCCGGGGCGCTGCCCGCGGCGCCGTCGCCGGAGCCGGCGCCCCACTGCGCGAGCAGCGTTCCTCCGGCGCTGTACACGAGCACGCGGTTGTGCTCGCTGTCGGCCACGTAGGTCTGATCGAGCGCGCCGCCCGCGGCGATGGCGTCCGCGCCGGCGAGCGCCGTTCCCCCGAGCGCGCCCGGGCCGCCGAGTTCGCCCAGGTATGTGCCGTCGCCCCACAGATGCACGATGCGCTCGTTGCCCGGGTCATCGACGTACACCGATCCGCGCTCCTCGACCGCGATGCCCGCCGGCGAGGCGAAGCCCGTGGAGGCGCCGCCGGTGAGCGTCCACTGTTCGGCGAACGCGTCGCCGCCGGGCGCGAAGGCCTCGACGCGGTCGTCGGCGGCGTCGGACACGAGCAGCCTGCCGGCCGGGTCGACGGCGAGACCGCTCGGCGCGGTGAGCTGTCCGGGGCCGCGCCCGGAGGCGCCGAGCTCGCGCAGGTATTCGCCTTCGGGGTTGAACACCTCGATGCGGTCGTTGGCGGTGTCGGCCACGTAGGTGTCGCCCGCGGGGTCGCTGGCGAGCGCGCGCGGGAAGTCCAGCTGGCCGGCTTTGCGCCCGGCGCCGCCCCACGCGCCGGCGAATTCGAGCTGCGGGCCGAGCTTGACGATGCGGTCGTTGCTGTCGTCGGCCACGTACACGTCGCCGGCGGCGTCGAGCGCGACGCCGTAGGGGTAGCCGAACTGCGCGGGCCCGTCGCCCTGGGAGCCGGCTTGCGCTTCGAAGGCGCCTTCGGGGCTGAATTTCTCGATGCGGTGGTTGTCGGGGTCGGAGACGATCACCTCGCCTTCGCCGGCGGCGAGCGCGCGTGGATAGGAGAGCTGGCCCGGCCCGCTGCCCTGCGTGCCCCACGCCAGCGGTTCGCCGCCTTCGAGGTTGAAGCGCTCGATGCGGTCGTTGCCGGAGTCGGCCACGTACACGTGCTGGCCGGCCACGGCGATGCCCCCGCCGGGAGGCTGGCTGGGGTTCTGGGTGGAGCCGAAGTCGAACTGGCCGGGGCCGTCCCCGCGGCTGCCCCATTCGGTGATGAATTCGCCGCCGGGTGAGAACTTCTCGATGCGGTCGTGGCTGGAATCGACCACGTACACGTCCCCCGCGGCATCGGTGGCGAGCCCGCCGATCGGGCCGAACTGCCCGGGCCCGGCGCCGTAGGAGCCCCATTGCGTCTCGAAGGCGCCGCCGGCGGAGAACTTCTGGACGACGTAGCCGAGCTGGTCGGCGACGTACACGTCGCCGGTGTCGTCCACGGCGACCGCCTCGGGAAACCTCAAGACCCCTTCCGCGCGCTGGCCGATGAGCTGCACGGCCGTGTAAGGGCAGCGAGCGGCGCCCGCCCCGGGGCACGCTTCGGCGAGCGCGCGGGCGGCACCGGCCCCGGCGCCCACGAGCACCAGCGACGCGACCGCGAGCGACAGCGGCGGG
>JASHYF010000192.1 GCA_030043235.1 Solirubrobacteraceae bacterium
GTGCCATACCCCCAGTCGCCCAAGTGCACCATCCACAGCCCGAACACGGGGAGCATCAGCCCGCCGAGGGCAACCAGCAGCACCCCGAGCCGCGTCAGCGAAAGCAACAGCGCGATCTCCGCCGGACGCTCGCGCCGGCGCGCGACCTCGAACGCCGCGCCCGCAAGCACGATCCCCGATACGAACATCAGCGCCCCTAGCAGGTGAAAGAACAGCGCGATGCCGTAGGTGTCGATATCCATGCTCGGGAGCTTGGCGGTGCGCAGTGGCGCCCGCGCCCTCGCGCAAGCGCCGGCAGGCCTGCCTGCGCGGGCTCAAGTACGCCCGGCGCGTCGCGCCCAGGCATAGCAGGATCGCCGCCTCGCTGACGATCCCGCCCTACCTCTACAGGACGGTGGCGCCAGCCAGATCGCCGCCCGATCAGCCGCCATGCGAAGCGTGCAGCAGCGCAAGATGACCGCAGGAGCCGCGGCAAACGGGAGCGGCACCGCAGCGCGGTGGAAACGATCACGGCGCGTGCGCGAACATCTTCGACATCGCGAACCCAAGGAACACCGTGTGCAGCGACGCGTCATAGGAGGCTCAGCCAGGTCTTCACGTTTGGGAAATCTCTTGTAGTGGCGGGCGGTTTTGGGGTCGTCTCGCGCCCTGACCACGCCTTGAGCGTGTTTTGGCCACGCGGGCTGGGCGGTTCAGTTGCGGTTTCGCTCGGCTTCTAGGCGCTGGATGCCGATTGCCTCCAGTGCCGAGACGAGTTCGCGGATGCGATGGTCGTTCTCGATCCAGGGGCGGTAGCGTTCGATCTGCTCTGGGGAGAGCCTGCGGGTGATGGTCTTGCCGGCGACCTTGCGGGTCCATTGCCAGTAGGGTCCGTGCGGGCGTGGAGGGTTGGCTTGGCAGGCGCAGCCTGCTCGTCCGCAGAAGGTGTGGCGCTGGGTGATTGTGCCGGGCAGGATCTTGCCGGTGCGCAGGAGCCGGGTGAGCTCGTTGGTGAGCTTTTTGGCCTGTTCGCGTGTGCCCTGATCGGTGCTCATCGAGCAAGTCTGGCAGAGCTTGCAGTCATCACGTCCGCACCGGACAGTATATCTACTGGCCGATGGGCGGGATGGATCCACTCCCGCGGGTGAAGGCGCTGATCGCCGCCTACCGACCCATGTCGGTGAGCGAGGCTGCGGCCGTCTTCGCGCGCGATGTGGTGACTGCTGCTGCGCCTTCAAGCCCGGCCAGGGCGAAGGCGCTTCTGTTCGCCGCTTCTCGCCTGGCGGCCTTCGCGGAGAGCGTGGGACTGGAGCTTTGCCCGCAGGCGCTGCTGTGTGAGGCGACGATCGAGCGTTTCATCATCTGCGCCACGCAGGGCTTCTCGCCGGCTTCGGTGCGCACGCTGCGCACCAACCTACGCGCGCTCTCACAAGCACATGAAGCCCATCGGCGGCCGCGACCCATCCCGCTGGGGCGCGAGCGCGCCAAGGCGCCTTACTCGGACGCCGAGATCGAGGGGTATCTGCGCCTGGCGGCCTGCCAGCCGACCGCTGCCCGGCGGATGCGCTGCCAGGCGCTGATCTGCCTGGGCGCCGGGGCGGGGATCGTCGCGGGTGAGCTGCGCGGTGTGCGCGGCTCAGACGTGGTTGCGCGCTCCGGCGGTGTGGTGGTGGAGGTGTCCGGGACCAGGACGCGCACGGTGCCGGTGCTCGCTCGCTTCCAGGAGCCGCTGCTCACGGCCGCCTCGTTCGCGGGTGAGCGTTTGATCTGCGGCGGGCGTGATCCGGGCAGGCGCAACGTCTCAGACGCGCTCTGCCGTGCGCTCTCGGCCGACCCCGGCCTGCCGCGCCTAAAGGCGGGCCGGCTGCGCTCGACCTGGCTGCATCAAGCCGCGCAGGCGATCGGCCTCGGGGCGTTCATGGCCGCCGCTGGTGTGCGCTGCTCGCAGCGCCTCGGGGACATCGCCGCGTCGCTGCCCGCGCTCAGCGAGCCAGAGACAGTCGCGCTGCTGGGAGGCTGCCCGTGAGCGAGATCGGCGATCTACCACGCCTGGAGGCGATCCTCGACGCCTCCGGGGTGCCGGCACGGATCGAGGCGCTGCTGCCGATCGGCGTCAGACCGCGCCAGCTCTCGGTGCGCAGCCTGCTGCTCGGCATCCTCATCTGCCTCGCAGACGATCGCCCCGCGCACCTGCGCCGAATCCACCGGTCGCTGATCTGCCTGCCCGAGGCCGAGAAGTGGCGCCTCGGCGTGATCGTGCAGTGCAACAGCGGCGGGCCGCACCTGCTGACCTACCGCCAGACCGAGTACACCTTCGCGCGCGTGGTCAGAGCGCTCTCCAAGCAGCACCCTGACGGGAAGCCATCGCAAACCCTCTGCAAGATCACCGACGCGCTGATCGAGGCCAGCGTGCAGGTGCTCGGATGCCCGCAGAGCACCTCGCTGGCGATCGACTGGTCAGACTACGAGTCCTTCGCCCGCCCACCACGAAAACAACACGCGCAGACCACACACGAGGACCAGGCCGAGCGACAAGAAAAGAAGTGCGCCGACACCGAGGCGGCATGGGGACATCGCAACACCAACCATCCCGGCAAGAGCGAGACCTTCTTCGGCTACTACCTACAGGCCGCCACGATCGTCAAAGAAGACAACGGCGGCCCGGAAGTGCCGGAACTCATGCGCAGGATCACGCTCGCATCCTGCAAACACGATCCTCCCGAGCAGATCGTGCCCGTGCTCGAGCGCATGGCCAGCGACGGCATCAAGATCGGCGAGACGATCATAGACAGCGGCTACGCATACCGGCAGGCGCAGACCTTCGCGGCACCGATGCGCGCCTTGGGCGCGAGCCTGATCATGGACCTGCACCCCAACGACCGCGGCATGAAGGGCACCCACCAAGGCGCCGTGATCGCAAACGGCAACCTCTACTGTCCCACCACCCCGAACGCGCTCCTCGAGATCGGCCCGCCAGCCCCCGGGACCACACAAGAAGAGCTCACCGCCCACGACCACAAGACAAAAGAGCTCTCCCGCTACAAGCTCAGCCCCCTGACCGCCCCCGACCAGGACGGCTACCAGCGCGTGATCTGCCCCGCCCAAGCCGGCAAGCTCCGCTGCCCCTTGCGCGAGAAGTCGATGAGCCTCTCCCACCAACGCCCCACGATCACCGAACCGCCCGAGCATCCACCCGTCTGCTGCTCCCAGCAAACAATCACCATCCCGCCATCCGTGAACGCCAAGACCCAGCAGAAGCACGACTACCCCTCCGCTGAGCACCGCCGCTCCTACGCCCGCCGCAGCGCTGCAGAGCGCAGCTTCTCACGCCTATACGACCCGGCCACCACCAACATCTCCCGCGGATACAGCCGGCTGATGGGACTAGCGCCGAACACGCTGATGCTCGCCTGCGCCACCATCATCACCAACATCCGCACCACAAACG
>JASHYF010000193.1 GCA_030043235.1 Solirubrobacteraceae bacterium
GTGGGGCCGGGGCCGTCGTCGAACACGTGCCCCAAATGGCCGCCGCAGGCGCGACAGAGGACCTCCGTGCGGCGCATGAACAGGCTGTTGTCCGGGCGCAGCTCCACCGCCTCGGCCACCGCCGGCTCGGTGAAGCTCGGCCAGCCCGTGCCCGAGTCGAACTTCTCCTCCGCGCCGAACAGCACCGCGCCGCACGCCGCGCAGCGGTAGTCGCCGGCCTCTTTGTTGTACACGTACTCGCCCGTGAACGGCGGCTCGGTGCCCGCCCTGCGCAGCACCTCGTACTGGGCCGGCGTCAGCAGCTCGCGCCACTGCTCATCGGACTTCACCACTTTGTGCTCGCTCGCCGCCATCCCGGCTCATGTTCTAGCAGCGACGCCGCGCAAACGCGACCCGCTGCCGCCGGGCGCCCCAGCCCGCCCTGCGCCATCTGATATTTTTATTTTTACGTTCACGTCAGTTTTCACATCGCGACGCTCCTCCGGCGCCGGCCACGAATACAAGTGGTGGGCGCTGTCGTGCACCAGCCTCGGGATGCTGCTCGCCGCCACCAACTCCGGCACGCTGATCATCGCCCTGCCCGATCTCGAGCGCTCGCTGCACACCAGCCTGCTCGCGCTCGTGTGGGTGATCCTCGCGTACCTCATCGCCGCCACCGTGCTCGTGCTCATGGCCGGGCGCCTGTCCGACCTGTTCGGGCGAAAGCGCGCCTACGTCGGCGGCTTCGTCGCGTTCGCGCTCGCCTCGCTCGGCGCCGGCTTCTCCCCCGGCGCCACCGTGCTGATCGTCTGGCGCGTGCTGCAGGGCATCGGCTCCGCGTTCCTGTTCGCCAACGCAGCCGCGCTCGTCACCGACGCCTTCCCCAAGGAGGAGCTCGGGCTGGCGATGGGCGCCAACACGATGGTCGCCGCCATCGGGCTCGTGCTCGGCCCCGTGCTCGGCGGCGCGCTCGTCGCCATCTCCTGGCACTGGGTGTTCTGGTTCAACGTGCCGATCGCGCTCGCCGGCGCCTGCTGGGGCGGGCTGATCCTGCGCGAGCTCGCCAAACCCGACTCCGTGCGCGGCTACGACGTGCTCGGCACCAGCACGTTCGTGCTCGGCCTCACCGGGCTCGTGCTCGCCGTCTCGCGCGGCGGGCTCTCCGGCTGGGACGAGCCGCTCGTGATCGGCGGGTTCGTGCTCGCCGCCGTGCTGCTGCCGCTGTGGATCGCCATCGAGCGCCGCTCGCGCGCGCCCATGCTCGACCTGCACATCTTCCGCAGCCGCCTGTTCGCCGCCGCCAGCGCCGCCGCGTTCATCAACGGCCTCGCGCGCTTCGCGCTCATGTTCCTGTTCGTCTTCTACTTCCAGGGGCCGCAGGGCGACACGCCGATCGCCGCCGGCATCAAGCTCATCCCGCTCGCCCTCGGCATGCTCGTCGCCTCGCCGCTCGCCGGCGCCTACGCCGACCGCCACGGCTCGCGCGCGCTCGCCGCCGCCGGCATGCTCGTCAGCGCCGCCGGCCTCGCCGCCATGACCACGCTGCAGGTCCACACGCCCTACTGGCAGAGCGCCCTGTGGCTGACGCTCGTCGGCGCCGGCTCGGGCATGTTCAACAGCCCCAACACCGCCGCCATGATGGGCGCCGTGCCCGCCTACCGCCGCGGCATCGCCGCCGGCGCGCGCACGCTCCTGCAGAACACCGGCGCGGTGCTCTCCATCGCCTTCGTGCTCGCCATCGTCACCGCCGCCGTCCCCAAGGCCACGCTCTTCGCCGTCTTCTCCGGGCTCGCCAAGGGCCTCTCCCAGCAGAAGCTCGCGCCGTTCATCGCCAACATGCACACCGCCCTGTGGGTGCTCGCCGCGGTCTCGCTCGTGGGCGCGTTCGTGTGCCTGCTGCGCCCCGCGCACGTGCGCGCGGGCGAGCCCGCGGTCGAGGGGGTGGCCGCGTGAGACCGCTGCGCATCGGCGACGTCGCGCGGCTCGTCGGCACCACGCCGCGCACGATCCGCTACTACGAGGAGATCGGGCTGCTGCCCGAGGCGCCCGCGCGGCCCTCCGGCCAGCACCGCCTGTACACGCAGGAGGAGGTCGAGCGCCTGCGCGAGGTGATGCGCCTGAAGAACGCGCTCGGGGTCACGCTCGAGGAGCTCAAAACGCTGCTCACCGCCGAGGAGGCGCGCGCGGAGGTGCGCGCGCAGCTGCGCCGCGAGGACGTCGATCCCGTGCGCCGCCGCCAGCTGCTCATGGAGGCGCTCGGCCACATCGAGCGCCAGCTCGAGCTCGTCAGCCACCGCGCCGCCGAGCTCGCCAAGCTCGAGGACGAGCTCTCCGAGACCCGGAAGCGGGTGAAGCGCAGGCTCCGGGAGCTCGACGCGCGCCAGAGCGCCACCTTCCCGCCCGAGGACACGCTGGAGGTGACGGGAGAGGCGCGCACGTGAGCGTCGACGGCCAGCCCGCCGTGCTCGTCGAGGACATGGTCGTCCGCTTCGGCGACACCCAGGCGGTCGGCGGGGTCTCCTTCGCGGCCGCTCCCGGCGAGGTGTTCGGGCTGCTCGGACCCAACGGGGCCGGCAAGACCACCGCCATCCGGGTGCTCACCACGCTGCTCGAGCCCACCTCCGGGCATGCGTGGGTGGCGGGCTTCGACGTCCACGACCAGGGCCTGGCGGTGCGCGCGTCCATCGGCTACATACCCCAGGCCATATCCGTCGACGGCGCCCTCACCGCGTACGAGAACCTCGACTTCTACGGGCAGGTCACCGGCGTGCCGCGACGCGAGCGGCGCGAACGGATCGCCGAGGCCATCGACACGATGGAGCTCCAGCCCATGCTCCACCGCC
>JASHYF010000194.1 GCA_030043235.1 Solirubrobacteraceae bacterium
GTGCAGCCCGCGTCGCTGAAGTTCGACAGCGCGAGCGAAGTTTCCCCGGTGTCCGTGACGATGATCTCGTAGTCGACCGTTTCGCCGACCTTCGCCGGGAGTTCTGAAGTCGTGTAGGCGGAGCCCCCCACCTTCTGGAGCTTTTCGATCGACAGCGAGGACTTCGACGCAGCAGCGTCGACGGTGACGGGGTTGGATTCGACCTTGCACACCGGCGACTGCCACGGCCAAAGCCATTCCCAAGGCTTCGGAGCAAAGCAGGGCATCGCGCACCCTCCCCACGATGAGCATTCGCAGTGCCACAGGGGACCGCAGCCGCAATATCCCCACGGTCCATATGTACCCCCACCACAGTGTTCCGGCGGCGGGCACCCACCCCACGATGTGCAGTGTTCGCTCGCTTCAAGCGTTGCGACGTTCGTGTACTTGCCTGCTGCAGTGAGCTTGTGTTCGCAGGTCCACGTGACCGTCGCGCCGGGCGCAAGTGTCGTCGCCCCGCCTTCGGTGTGACCGCAGCGAGCGTCCGTGAAGCCAGACAAGCTGGCGGGCAGAGCGCCGTCGTTCTTGGCGATGATCTCGTAATCGATCGTTTCGCCAACCTTCGCCGGCAGTTCAGAGCTCGTGAAGCCAGCGCCACCGACCTTCTGGCGCTTTTCGAGGCTCACACACTCGCCAACGCCGAAGAGCCAGCCCAGGAAAGGCGGCGTCTCGCAGAAACCGTTGCTCACCGTGAGGTCGGGCCCGAGCGCGCTGGACAAACGCGCAGCGTGGTGCGTGCGTTCGTGCCGGCGCTTTACCGAGCGAGCGCGACGATGGAAGGCGTGCTCTGCGCGGGCACCCGCCCGGACGGTAGCGGCGGCCGCGACAGCGCCGGTCGCCGTAGGCAAAGCCGCAAGCGAGAGCCCGATCGCTAGTAGCCGTGCTATGCGCCCCCCGCGCGCGCCCACCGGTCCCCCCAGTCGCAAGCCTGTCGTCCGTCGCCGAGTCTAAAGGATCTGCGGGTCTACGTATGCGCGATGCGCACCGATCAGCCCGCACACCTCGCGCTCCGCGCGCCAGCGCGAGCTGTGCGCTGGGGGACGACGAGGACCGCCCCATCCATTTGGCCACGTTTCCAGCGGTTGGCATCGAGTCACCTCGGGTCGTTGCGAGCAGCAACGGCCAGCGTTCCGCAGCGCGCCGCAAGCGCAAGGCCGTCCGTGCGGCCCGCCGACGCAACCGGCGCTGAGCGGCTTCGCTTATCCCCGGACTGCAGCATCCGCGCGCCACGCTTCGAGTGCGCACACGGCTGTCGAGAGCTTGCTCAGGTTGGCCGTCGCCACCCGTTCCAGGTAGGGCATGCGGCCCTGGCGCCACGCCTGTTCGCCGGATGGCTGAAGCCAGCCCAGGCCGAGAAGAACGTCGATCGCCGTGACGAACCCCCGCTCCGAGAGCGCGGCCTCGGCGGCCGTCCTCACACGCTCTTCCAGGCGCCTGTCGTTCATCGACAGAACGCACGCCAACGTTCGGCGCACCGAACGGCGAACGTGGTTGCGTGGGGTCGCCGATGGCTCCCGGTCGAGCTCTCGATCGTGGCTTTCAGGGGCCGAGCGAGGCGATTGAGGTGACGAGGATGCCGTCTGGTCGTGTGTAGGTGGGGGTGTCTGCGACGATGACTAGTAGAGCGCCGCATGCGGCGTCTACGGCGGGGGAGAGCTTTTTCTTGAGGGCGAGCAGGTGGCGGGCTGCCTCGTCGACTCGGTGGTGTCCGAGCTCGATCTCGGCTGCGAGCCAGCGTCCGTCTGGCGCCTCGACGATCGCGTCGATCTCCAGTCCCTTGTTGTCACGGTAGAAGCGGACCTCACCGCGATGTGGCTGGGCGTAGACGCGCAGGTCATGGATCGCCTGTGACTCGAACAGGAACCCGGCCAGCTCGATCTCAGGCCCCACGAGTCGCTGGGGTGTGGCGCCGAGGGCGGCGACCGCGAGAGACGGATCGGCGAGGTGACGCTTTGGCGTCGCCGCAAGCCGGATGCGCGAGCGTAGCTGTGGCCTCCAGCTCGGCTGATCCTCGATCAAGAAGAGCCGAGCGAGTACGCGCAGGTAGTCGTGCAGGGCGGTCTCGCCGAGGGGTTTCTCCGCTGCGCGAGCGATCGTCCGCAGGCTCGCGTTGGTCGCGACGATTGCCGCTGATCGCTGGTTTTAGGCGCTGGCTCTGGTTAAAATCGCATCCGTTCAAGGCACGCCGAGGACAGGAGGCAAACTCGATGGCAGGCTCCGATCCGCGCTCGGACGCACCGAGCGCCGCAGAGTCTGGGGCGGGAGCGACGAGCCCGGCAGAGGCTTCGAGACCGCCATGGGTTCCGGTCGACCTGTACCCGTTCCAGAGCCGCTATGCACAGCTGGAGGGAGCCCAAGTCCACTACGTCGATGAGGGCAACGGCCCTGCGCTGCTGCTCCTGCACGGTAATCCCACCTGGTCCTTCCTGTACCGGGGCGTGATCAAACGCCTGACCGATCGATACCGGTGCATCGCCGTCGACTACCCCGGCTTCGGGCTGTCGCGCGCCGCTCCCGGCTACACGTTCACGCCAGCCGAGCATGCTCGCATCCTCGAGCAGCTTGTCCTGCAGCTCGACCTGAAGGACGTGACGATGATGGTGCAGGACTGGGGAGGGCCGATCGGCTTTGCCGTCGCCACCCGCCATCCCGATCGCTTCTCGGCGTTCGTGCTCGGCAACACCTGGGCGTGGCCGAAGGCCGATCCCGGCACGCAGGTGTTCTCACGCGTGCTCGGCGGCCCGTTCGGCAAGTACCTGATCACCCGCCGCAACTTCTTCATCGAGAACATCCTCGCTAACAACGTCAAGCTCAGGAGGCTCTCGGAGGTCGAGATGAACGCCTACCGGGGACCGTTCCCAACGCCGGAGTCGCGCCTCCCGATGCACGTTTTCCCGCACGAGATTCTCGCCAGCCGACCGCTTCTCGCCGACATCGAGCGCGGTCTCCCGGCTCTGTCCGACCGACGGGCATTGCTCGTGTGGCCGACCAGGGACATCGCCTTCCGCGAGGGCGAGCGCACGCGCTGGGAAGAGGTCTTCCCCAAGCATCGGACCGTCATCCTCGAGGGCGCCGGCCACTACATCCAGGAGGCGGCTCCCGAGCAGATCGCGTCCGCGATCGGCACATGGAGCGACGCTGCCGAGCAGTGAGTTGCTCCTATGACCATCGCCCGGATGGCCGGGCATCGTGGCAGGTGTACCCTGTCGGGGTGCGCTTCGGTGTGGGGTTCGACGCCGCGACGGAGGTCGCGCTGATCGTCGGCACGACCGAGCTGCTGTCAGTGCTCGCCGGGAAGCTCTCCTCGACCGGCGGGACATGGGGGCTCCTCTCCGGCTTTGACCTCGACACTGCGGGCCTCGTGATCGTCGGAGCGTTCGCGCTCACCTGGGTCGTGGCTGCGACGGTCTGGCGACTCGGGCGGATCGAGGAACGGTGGGGTTCAGCTGGGGAGTTGCACGGGTCCTCGAGGTCGATCGCCGCGGAGGCGGTGCTGGGGGAGGCGCGGACCTGCGGTGTTCTACTGAGCAGAGCGTGGCAACGCTCCGATGTCTCCGCGCAACGCCCGGCCTAGCTTGTGGGCATGTCCTCCGGAGAGTCAAAGGCGCAGACGCGGACAGCTGGCGTCAAACCGCAGCCTTGGCGTTGGGACCACCCACGGGTCCTCGTCGAGCACCCGGACGAGGAGGCCGGCCTGGCGATCGCCTCCGGTCTGCGCTTCGCCGGCTACGCGGTCGCCGTCTGTCCCGGCCCGAGGGGACTCGGGCAGTGTCCGCTGACCGGGGCCGCTGGCTGCGTCTCGGTCCACGACGCCGACCTCGTCGTCTGCTCCCTCGGCTACGAGCGCGCGGAGGCCCGCGAGGTCCTGCGCGAACTGCGGACGCGCTACCCCCACATGCCGCTGGTCGTCGAGGCGCCGTCGGACGCGGACGCGGAGCTGAGCGGGTTGTTGGACGGCTGCCGCCGGCTGGAGGCGCCGGCGACCCCCGAGCAGATCGTGGCCGCCGTGCAGAGCGTGCTCGCCCAGGCCATCGAAGAGAGCCCGCCCGCCGGTGCGTAGCGCCTTTCACAGCGGGCCGGAGGTGACTCGCCGCTGGCGCGCGACCGGCGCGCACCCTTCTAGCCCGTGCCCGGAAAGTCGCGCTAGCCCGTGCCCCGGGACCCTATGTGACGCCCCAGGGCCGCGAGCAGTTCGTCCTGCTGGGCACTCCATTCGGCCTTCCGCTTGCTCTTGCTGCTGATACGCGCCCCGATCCCAGTCGTGCTCGCCGCCGCCCTCGGCCCGGCGTGGCTAGCTGTGATTGCCCTTGTCGTGGTGCTCGGCGCTCTCGCGATCCGCATGACACAACTGCGCATGCGCAAACTCCGCAACCCCGAGCTGCCGCTCAAAATGGCCCCCCCGCACCTGGGCTCAGCGGCGGAGCGCCGCGTCCTCATCGTCGCCAACGACACGCTCAGCGAGGAGGCGCTCCTCAGCGAGGTCGACAGGCTGGCCTCCGTGCGGGGCACGCGCGTGCTCCTGCTCGTGCCGGCGCTGATCTCCCCTGTGGCCCGCTTGACCCACGCGGCCGACCGTCATTTGGAGCAGGCCCGCGTCCGCCTGAAGACGGCTCTCGACCGCGTCGGCCGTGACCGCGTCGTTGCGGGCCAGATCTCGGGGGCCGACCCGCTCGAGGCCATCGAGGACGCGTTCGCCACCTTCGCGCCGGATGAAGTCATCGTCTCAACTCGCTGGGAGCGGGACGCTAGCGGCCTCGAGCCGTGGCTCGCCGGTCTCGTGCGTGAGCGGTTCGCCGTGCCCGTTCATCATCTCGTCTTCGAACCCGGCTCCGCTGCGCAGGAGCCAGACAAGGACACCGAGGCGAGATATCGGGACGAATTCGGTTACTCGGCTGCCAGGAGGTTCGGGCTGAGGGTGCTCACGGGTGTGGGGATCCTGGTCGCAGTTGCGGCCGTGCTCCTGTTCCTCTCACCGTACGGGTAGGCGTCGAGCGCAGCGGCGGCAATAGGTCGCGACACATTAGGCGCCAGATCCTAAAAACTGGGGCGCTCTCATAGACGAAACGGCGCGCCAACGTCCGTCGAGTACCCTTGGATCAGCCATGTGTGCGGGTCGGCCGCGTCACCCACATAGGCGAAACA
>JASHYF010000023.1 GCA_030043235.1 Solirubrobacteraceae bacterium
GCGGTCTCGCCGCCGCCACGGCGCCTGATCGACCGCGTCGATGAGCTGCTCGCGCTGCGCGCGGGCGCGAGCGAGCGCTACTTCGCCGCGCTCGCCGATCCGCTCGCACGCCTATGCCACCGCGCCGCCGAGCGTTTCGCGGGCGGCGGGCGCCTGCTCGCGATCGCGCACACGCCCCGGGCGCGCGCGGATGCCCGCCACGTGGCGGTCGAGTTCGTCCATCCGGTGATCGTCGGCAAGCGGGCGCTGCCCTCGCTGGCGCTCACCGGCGACGGTGAGGCCCTGCGCGAGCGGGTGGAGCTGATGGCCGAGCCGCAGGATGTCGCGATCGCGTTCGGGAGCGAGCGCGCAACCGTGACGGCGCTCGCCGCGGCCCGTCGGCGCGGCTGCCTGACGGTCGCCTTCGAGGACGTCGAGGCGGAGTGGACGCTCACGCCCGCGGCGGGCGATCCGTTCGTCCGCCAGGAGCTCACCGAGACCGCCTACCACATCCTGTGGGAGCTCGTTCACGTCTTCTTCGAGCATCGCGGCCTGCTGGGCGGACGCGCCGGCGCTCCGGCGCGCGACGTGGGCGCGGCGAGCTTCCTCTACCCCTTCCTCACGGACGGCGAGCAGGAGGAGGGGCGCGTGCTCGCCGACGTGCGCCGCTCGATCGCGCTGAAGGCGCGGGAGACCGCGGCGCTGCGCGAGCAGACGCTCGGCGAGGGCGCTCACACGCTCGCGGCGGCGGCGGTCCTGCTGCGCGAGCGACTCGACGCCGGCGCCACGCTGTTCGTCCTCGGCAACGGCGGCTCGGCGACGGATGCGATGGACACGGTCGCCGCCTTCGGCGAGCCGGCCGGCGAGTGGCCGGCGCGACGCGCGATCGACCTCACCGAGGACCCGGCGATCCTGACGGCGATCGCGAACGACATCGGCGTGGAGGCGATCTTCACCCGCCAGCTGATCGCTCACGGCCGCGCGGGCGACGTGCTGCTCGCGTTCTCCACCAGCGGCGGGTCCGCCAACGTGATCGAGGCCCTCGCGCGGGCGCGCGCCCTCGGCCTGGCGACGATCGCGATGGCCGGCTACGACGGCGGCGCGATCGCGAGGGAAGCCCTCGCCGACCACGTGCTGGTCACACGCTCGCAGCACATCCCGCGCATTCAGGAGGCGCAGGCGAGCGCCGCCCACGTGCTGCGCGAGCTGGTGGAGCTCGCCGAGACCGCGCAGGGCGCTGCGCGCGAGACGGGGGCCGGTCGGGCGAGGAGGGGCGAGCGATGATGATGATCGCGCGCACTCGCGTGCGCGCACGTGTGGATGGCGTGGTGCAGGGAGTGGGCTTTCGTCCGTTCGTTCACCGGCTCGCCCGCGAACACGAGCTGTCGGGTTGGGTGCGCAACGACGAGCGCGGAGTGCTGCTGGAGGCCGAGGGCGAGGCGGCCGCGCTCGAGCGCTTCCTCGCGCAGCTCGCCGATCGCCCGCCGCCGCTGGCGGCGGTGGAGCGGGTGCGCGCCGAGTCGCTGCGGGCGACAGGAGAGAGCGGCTTTCGGATTCTCCAGAGCGCTCGCGCCCACGATCCCGCCGCGCCCGAGGCCGCCGCGCTTGAACCCGGCGCGCCTGAACTCGCCGCGCTCGAACGTGGCGCGCTCGAACCCGGCGCGCTCATCGCGCCGGACGTCGCGCCGTGCGGCGACTGCCTGGCAGAGCTGATGGACCCGCTCGATCGTCGCCACCGCTACCCGTTCATCAACTGCACGAACTGCGGCCCGCGCTTCACGATCATCCGCGGCGTGCCCTACGACCGGCCGCTGACGACGATGGCCGCGTTCGAGATGTGCGCGGCCTGCCGCGCGGAGTATGAGGATCCGGCGAGCCGGCGCTTTCACGCACAGCCGAACGCGTGTCCGGCATGCGGGCCCTCGGCGCGCCTGATCGACCGGGCGGGAAGGACGGTGACAGCCAGACAAGCGGCTGGCGTGGATGCCGTGGCGGGCGGAGCGGTCGCCGGCGTGGACGCTGTGGCGGCGGCGGCCGCGGCGCTCCTTGCAGGGCAGATCGTCGCGGTCAAGGGAGTCGGCGGCTACCACCTGGCGTGCCGCGCGGATGACGAGCGCGCGGTCGCCGAGCTGCGCCGGCGCAAGCGCCGCGAGGAGAAGCCGTTCGCGCTGATGGCCCTGGACGTCGAGACCCTGGGCGGGCTCGTGCGACTCGCCGCCGCCGGGCGGGAGCTCCTCAGCGCGCGCGAGCGGCCGATCGTGCTCGCCCCGCGCCTTCCCGGGGCCCGCGTCGCCGCGTCGGTCGCGCCGGGCTTGCGGGAGCTGGGCGTGATGCTGCCCTCGACGCCGCTGCACCACCTGCTGCTCGCGGACGTGGGAGTGGCGCTGCGGGGGGCGGCGCTGGTCATGACCAGCGGCAACGTGAGCGACGAGCCGATCGCGTTCGACGACGAGGACGCGCTCGCGCGGCTCGGCTCGATCGCGGACGCGTTGCTCGTGCACGACCGTCCGATCCACGCCCGCGCGGATGACTCCGTTGTGCGCTCGCTGCGCACGGGTGGGTCGAGCGCGAGCGTGCCGGGCGCCGGCGCGGCGCGGCGGCTGATGCTCAGGCGCTCGCGCGGATACGCGCCGCGGAGCCTTGCGCTGCCGCTGAGCGCGCCGCCGCTGCTCGCGTGCGGCGCGGAGCTGAAGAGCAGCTTCTGCCTGGCCAAGGGCACGCGCGCGTGGGTCGGGCCGCACGTCGGGGATTTGAAGAACTGGCAGGCACTGCGCTCGTTCGGGGAGGGCATCGCGCACTTCGAAGCGCTGTTCGCGGTCGAGCCGCAGGTTGTGGCGCACGATCTGCACCCGGACTACCTCTCGACCGCCCACGCGCTGGCGCGCGAGGACGTGGAGCTGGTGGGAGTTCAGCACCACCACGCGCACTTCGCCGCCGTCCTGGCGGAGCACGGCGAGGCGGGGCCGGCGATCGGCGCGATCTACGACGGGGCGGGCCTCGGAGCGGACGGAACGGTCTGGGGAGGCGAGCTGCTGGCGGGCGATGTGCGGCGGGTGGAGCGCCTCGGGCACCTGCAGCCGGTGCGGCTCCCCGGCGGGGATGCGGCGGTGCGCGAGCCGTGGCGGATGGCATGCGCATGGCTCCTCGCCGCGTTCGACGGCGCCGCGCCGCTGCCGGCGAGGCTCGCCGCTCGCATCGACGCGCGGCGCTGGGAGCAGGTCGCGGAGATGGCCCGGCGCGGGATCGGCTCGCCGGTGACGACGAGCGTGGGGCGCCTTTTCGATGCGGTGGCGGTGCTGTGTGGCATCCGCACGAGCGTCCGCGAGGAGGGCCGGGCGGCGGCGGAGCTCGAAGCGGCCGCGGCGCCGGCTGAGCAGGGCGCCTACTCCCTTGCGGTGGTCGAGACGGACGGGGCCGATGCGACCGACGCGGTGCGACTCGATGCGCGCGAGACGGTGCGGGCGATCGTGGCAGACCTCGACGCCGGCGCCTCCCGGGCGCTGGTGAGCGCACGCTTCCACAACGCCCTGGCCGACGCGACCATCCACGCGCTGATGCTCCTGGCGCAGCGAGAAGGCGTGCGCACGGCGGTGCTCTCCGGCGGGGTCTTCCAAAACCGCCTGCTGCTGGAGCGCTGCGCGGCCGGGCTCCGCCAGAGCGGCCTGCGCGTGCTGATCCCGCACGATCTGCCCCCGAACGACGGCGCGATCTCCTATGGCCAGGCGGCGGTCGCCGCGGCAAAGCTCGCCAGCCGCACGGGCGCGGGCGCGGAGGAGCGCAGCTGGCTCTGACGTCGGCCAGCGTCCAACGACGGCCCCGCATACGCGCATTCTGGGCCTCTCTCGACGGCGGGCAGCGGGGCGAACGCTGTGCTTGAGGCGTTGGTCGTCGGTGGCGTGCACGTTCTGGCGGCCCTGGACCGGAAGAATCGCGCGAGCGTCCGGCGTCGCGACGTTTTCTCGTGTTATATGGCGTTCAGGCGCTCTTAGTGTGTGTCAATCATGATATAGTCTGCGAATGATGTCCCTCAGTACACGCAAGAGTCGCGCGTGTCGTCGCTGACGCTGAACGAGCGGCGAAACCGCCTCAACACGTCATTCACGCCGTACAAAGCCATATATCTCCCCGAGTGGTTCGCCGGCCGCACCAAGTTGCGCGATCGAGCATGGGACGCCGTCAATAGCTCGGGCCGACATATCGTGATCTTCGGCGATCGAGGAACCGGCAAGACCTCCTTGGCGCGGGTTCTGGCCGTCGAGGTCCAGGAACCAAAGAGCCCAACCGGCCGACGGTCGATCGTGGTCTCGTGCAGCTCGAACGACGATTTCAGCTCGATTTGGCGCAAGGTCTTCCAAGAGATCCAGGTCACTCAGCGGCAAATCGGCTTCATGCAAGATGCGACCGCGCCGGTAGTTGGTCGCGTCGAGGTCGGCGAGGATGGAATTGAAAACCCTGGCGATGTGCGGCTCTTGGTTCGTTCGCTCCCGAACCCCGCGATCATCTTTATCGATGAGTTTGATCGCGTCCCCGTGAATGGTGCGCATCGGCTGATGGCCGACACGATCAAGTTGTTCTCGGACACGGGCGTCGATTCGACGATCGTCATCGTGGGGGTGGCCGACTCCATAGCTGATCTCATTGCCGGCCATGAATCGATCGCGCGGAATATCGCGCAGATCCAACTGCTGCCGATGGAGCTGGCTGAGCTGAGCCTGATTGTGCGGCAGGGTTACAAGTACGCGGAACTTGGCTCCGACCGGGGCCTCGACGGGAAGATCGCCGAACTGTCGCAAGGCTATCCGGCCTACACGCACCTTCTCGGGTTGTGGGCCGGGCGGCGCACGCTCGACGGGAACCGGACGACGGTCACATACGGGGATCTAGATGGCGCAATCGGGGACGCTCTTGAGAACGCGGCTGGGAACTTGCAGCAGGAGTATGAGCGAGCCGTTGCCTCGGTCCGGAAGGACAATCTCTTTCGTGAGGTTCTGCTGGGCTGTGCACTTGCGGAGAAGGACTCGCTTGGACGCTTCGCAGCAGTCAATGTCCGCGAACCCCTACACCGGATCACGGGCAAGGATTATGAAACGGGGGCATTTCAGAGCCACCTAGCCAAGTTTGCGGAGAAGCAGAGGGGGCCGGTGTTGAAGCAGACGGGGACAAGACGAAACTACCGATGGCAGTTTCTCAATCCACAACTCATACCGTATGTTCGCCTCAACGGCATTCAGACGGGCCTCATTGATCGCTAGCCCTTCTGTTCGGTGCGGCGCTTCGGGCGGATCGAGGAGCACTGGAAGCTGGCCGACGGCGGGCGCGTACCCTTCGGCTATCGCTCAGCCGGCCGCCAGCGCACGCGCCTCACCTAGCACCGCCTCCGCCAGCTCGCCAATGACTGCCTGAACCTCCGGCGAGAGCCCTTCGCCGGCGTCGAAGCGAGCGCCCTCGATGCCGTAGACGACGACGCGCGTAGGCATGCGGCCCAGCTCGCGGGCCAGCTCGATCGCCTCCCCTACGCCGACGGCGTGCGTGGAGGCGGAGCTTCGCAGCTGCGCGGGGATCGGATCGGCTGACGCGTCCAGACGCCGAACGGTGCCCGGTCGCGCACCGGAGCGGGTCGTGTCGACGAGCACGGCCGCACGGGCGCCCTGCCAGCGCTCGAGCAGCCCGAGCGGCTCGCCTTCGTGCTCGAGCACGACGATCTTGGCGGAGTCTGCCAGCGTTCGCGCGCGGCGCGCGACACCACGCACCACCTCCAGGCCCGCCGCGTCGTCGTGGCGCAGCGAGTTGCCCACGCCGATCACGACCACGCTCGCGTCGTCCCTCGTCTCAGCCACGATCGACGGTGAGCGTCAAGAAGTGCGTGGCACAGGAGATGCAGGGGTCGTGGTT
>JASHYF010000195.1 GCA_030043235.1 Solirubrobacteraceae bacterium
CGGAGCTCGAGAGCCGCGTGCTCTCGCTGTACCTCGACGGCTACTCCTACGAGCAGGTGGGCGGCTGGCTCTCGTGCGACACCAAGACGGTCGACAACGCGCTGCAGCGGGTCAAGCGCAAGGTCGGCGCGCACCTGCAGTCACGCGCGGTTGCCGCCTGATCCGCACGGCAGAGGCCGCCCCGATGTCGGGGTGGCCTCGGTGCCGTACGTGGAGACGTCGTGAGGGCCCAGCCCTACAGCTGGCCTTCGGAGGGCAGTGTCGAGTTGCCGGGCGCCTCGGGTGTGAGCGTGGCCGGCTGCGCAGTGTTCACCTGGATCGTGAACGGTTCGCTGACCGTAGCCCCGTACTGCGGGTCCCCGGGGATCCTGATGCGCACGACACTCGTGCCCACCTCGTAGAACGTGTGCGTGATCGAGAACGTGTATTCCGGCTGTTTTTCGGACGGTGGGATCACTTCTCCGACCTGAATCACGTGGAACGCGGTTTTGCTGGCGTTCTCGCGCTCCAGGTACACGACGTGGCCGCGTACTCCCGGCTTCACGGTGCCCGAGAACGTCACCGGTTCGCCCTGCTTGACGGTCGTGCCGGGCGAGATGCTCGTGGTGAGCACGTATTTGACGCCCTGGTACAGCGCCGCCGACGTTTTGCCCGCGCCTTCCACTTTGTAGAAGCTGCTGACCGACGGCGTCTGTGAGGGGAACGTGTATCTGCTGGGCGTTCCCGAGCCTTCGGTCTTGGTTTCGGCCACCTGGGTGAACGGGCCGTGCCTGACCGGGCGCGCGAACAGCTTCAGCGTCGTGCCCGCCGGGACTGCCGCGCTGCCACTGATCGTCGTGGACTGACCGTAGGAGATCGGGTTGGCCGAGCTTGCGATCACCAGCTCCGGGTTCTGTGCCTGCTTGATTTCGTAGGTGAGAATGTTCGACGGGCTTGGCCGGTTCACCCCGGGGTCGCGCAGGACCACGCGAATCTCCGATGGACCTGCCACAACGAAGACGTGGGGGATCGCGAACGTGCCTTCTTTGCTCACGCGACCGGTCCCGATGCGGTGCCATTCGTCGCCCCTGATCGCGTTCTGGCGCTGCAGCACGACGAGCGCCCCGGCATAGCTCGGGCTCACCGAACCCTGGGTCACCGAGCCCTTGAACGTCACCCTGTTGGCCCGACCCGTCACCAGCACCGCAGGGAGCAGTTTTTCCGCGAGCTCGACTTCGGCGAGCACGCCGACCGCCCTGCGCACGCTGCGCACGCCGTCGGCGACGGCGTAGAATTCGCTGTTCGTCGTGAGGCCCTTGACTTCGATGTCGTAGCCCCCCCTCTCGCCTGTCGCTTCCGTCGTGCCCGTGCCGGCGACCGTGTAGGTCGTCGCGGGCGCCGAGCGCTCGTACAGGGTCACCGGCTGGCTGTTGACTTCACCGTTGCGACCGCACAGCAGACGCCCGTACGCGCTGACGGCTTCGCCTGCATAAACCAGGCGTGGGGCTACGGCCAAGGTGACTCGACATTTGCCCCCCAAGTCGCCGGTGTGCCGTACTGCGTGTCTGCCTCCCCGGTTTGGGCCTGCCGCCGACGGCGCGGCGGAGGCAAGCATGAGCGAGGCGGCCGCGGCTGCGATCGCCGCGGTCAATCTGATCGATCGCATGTGTGCCTTCTCCTTGTCGAGCGGAACGTTTACGTGCTTCTGTGAGTTTACGTGCTGCTGTGAGCCCCAACCCGGGAGCCGGCGAATCGATGCGGTTGGTCGACGGACCCCCGATCGCGCGCACCGGCTCCAGAGAGGCCGGCCGGCGGGTATGATCGTGACGGGCCTCAGTGGCCCGCACAGTCAGACCCCTATGGGGATGGGGCGAATCGCGAGGAGGGAGTGCTCGATGGAGGCCACGGCGACACAATCGACGAGCTACCAGCCAGCCGCGCTGGGGGCGGCCACGATCGCGCACGCGTTCCGCGTGACGGCCGCCGAGCGGGCCGACGAGGTCGCGATCCGCACCAGGAACGACGAGCTCTCGATCACGTGGGGCGAGCTGCGTGAGCGCGTGGACGCGCTGGCGGGCGGTCTCGCGAGGCTGGGCGTGCAGCGCGGGGACACGGTCGCGCTGATGCTCTCCAACCGCCCGGAGTTTCATCTGTGCGACCTCGCGGCGATGATGCTCGGCGCCACGCCCTTCTCTCTCTACACCACATACACGCCCGAGCAGATCAGCTACCTCATGACCGATGCTGGGGCCAAGGTGCTGATCTGCGAGCAGCAGTACCTGGCGCAGGTGCGCGAGGCGCGCAGGGATCTGCCGGGCTTGGAGTACGTGATCGTCGTCGACGGACAAGCGCCGCTGGGGACGCTCGCGCTGCCGGAGGTCGAGGGCTCGAACCCCGGCTTCGACGTGGAGGCTTCGATCGCGCAGATCCAGCCCACCGACGTGCTCACGCTGATCTACACCTCCGGCACCACCGGCCCGCCCAAGGGCGTGCAGCTAACCCATCGCAACATGCGCGCGCTCGTGGACAGCACGATGGGCTTGATCGAGTTTCCCCGCGACGGCCGTGTCATCTCCTGGCTGCCCGCCGCCCACGTCGCCGAGCGCAACGCCCATCACTACCTGCCGATCGTCTTCGGGCTGCAGATCACCTGCTGCCAAGACCCGCGCGAGGTGCTCTCCCACCTGCCGGAAGTCCGGCCCAGCTGGTTCTTCGCGGTGCCGCGCATCTGGGAGAAGCTGAAGGCGGGTCTCGAGGCGATGGTCGCCTCCCAGCCGCCGGAGCGCCAGGCGCAGCTGCAGGCCGCGCTCGAGGCTGGCTTGCGCAAGGTGCGCCTGGAGCAGGCCGGCGAGCCGGTCTCCGCCGAGCTCGCCGAGCAGGTGGCCAAGGCCGACGAGGAGATCTTCTCCGGCCTGCGCACCATGCTCGGGCTCGACCAGGTGCAGGCGATCAACGTGGGCGCGGCGCCGACGCCGCTCGAGGTGCTCGAGTTCTTTCACGCCATCGGGCTGCCGCTCGCTGAGCTGTGGGGGATGAGCGAGACGTGCGGCGCGGGCTCCGTCAACCCGACAGAGAAGATCAAGCTCGGCACCGTCGGACCGCCCGCGCCCGGCGTGGAGATCAAGCTCGCCGACGACGGCGAGGTGCTCGTCCGCTCGGACGTCGTGATGCTCGGCTACCGCAACCTGCCGGAGAAGACCAGCGAGGCGTTCACCGAGGACGGCTTCCTGCGCACCGGCGACATCGGCAGCTTCGACGAGGACGGCTACCTGAAGATCGTCGACCGCAAGAAGGAGCTGATCATCAACGCCGCCGGCAAGAACATGTCGCCCGCCAACATCGAGGCCACCCTCAAGAGCGCCTCGCCGCTGATCGGGCAGGCCTGCTGCATCGGCGACGCCCGGCCGTACAACACCGCGCTGATCGTCCTCGACGCCGACTTCGCGCCCGCCTGGGCGGCTCAGCAGGGCATTGCGGACACATCGCTCGAGGCGCTCGCGCGCGACGAGCGCGTGCGCGCAGCGGTGCAGGATGGCGTCGACGCCGCCAACGCGAAGCTCGCGCGCGTCGAACAGATCAAGAAGCACGAGATCGTCGCCGGCGACTGGCTCCCCGGCGGCGATGAGCTCACGCCGACGATGAAGCTCAAGCGCAAGCCGATCGCCGAGAAGTACGCGCAGGCGATCGACGGGATGTACACGCCGGCGTAAGGGGTCCGCCCGCGCGACTCACCCCAGCCCCTGGAGATCAGCGCGCGAGCAGCTCGCGCAGGCTTGCGGCCAGGAGCGCCGGTTGGTCCTCCGGTATCAGCGTGTAGGAGTCCTCGATCTCCACCAGCCGCGCCCGCGGCAGGAGCTCGGCCAGGCGCGCGCCGTGCGCTCGCGGCATCAAGCGATCTTCGCTCGCCCACGCGACCAGCGCGGGGCGGTCGAAGTCGCGCAGCGCCTCCGCCGCCGCAAGCAGCTCGCGGCGGCCTTGGGCGGCGCTGAGCACGTACTTGCGCAGGTCTCGGCGGATCTCGCGCCGTTCGAGCGCGGGGGAGAACCAGCGGTCCATGACCTCGCGCGGCACCGGCCGCTTGCTCAGCTGGCCGTAGGTCATCGGCAGCCTGCGCAGGCGATCGAAGCGGAAGGGCATCAGCGCCGCGTCGATGCCGCCCGGCACGCGAGCGAGGTATGGGAGCATGCGCGCGGCGCCTTTCGGCGGCACGTTGTCGAAGGCCTCGCACGAGCACAACGCAAGGCGCGCGATGCGCGGATCGTGGGCGCCGCCGATCAGCAGCTGAGGGCCGCCCCAGTCGTTCGTCGCGAGCGTCACCCGCTCGAGCTCCAAGCGTTCCAGCAACTCGCCGAGGATCTCCGCGATTCCCCGCATCGACAGGTCCGCGTCGCTGCGCATCGCATGGCGGTGACCGCCGAGCGGGAGCGTGGGCGCCACGCAGCGAAAGTCGGTGCGCAGGTCCGCGATCACGTGACGCCACAGCGAGCTGTCCATGATCAGCCCGTGAACCAGGACGATCGCCGGTCCGCCGCCCCCGGTGTCCTCGTAGTCGATCGTTCCCGCCGACAGTTCCACCGCGGGCATCGCGTCACCTCCTGGCCATCAGCACGCCGCCGGGCCTCGCATCAGCCGGCCCGCAACATTTTTTATTATTAGATAGATCGCTCTAGTAAGATAGCATACGCTGAGTGGCGATGCTCAGCGATGCTTTGACGACGAGCGGGAGGAGTTGAGATGCCTGCAAGCACCAGGGATCGGATCGTGGGCTCCAGCGCGGAGCTGTTCCGCCGCCAGGGATATGCGGGCACCGGCATCAAGCAGATCCTCGCGGACGCGCAGGCGCCGTTCGGCTCTCTCTACCACTTCTTTCCCGGCGGCAAGGAGCAGCTGGGGGCCGAGACGATCCGCTCGTCGGGGCATCTCTATCAAAAGCTGTTCGCCACCATCGCCGCACAGGCGCCCGACGTCCCGAGCGCCGTCGGCGAGTTCTTCAGCGGCGCGGCCGCGACGCTCGTGGAAACCGACTACGCGGACGCGTGCCCGATCGCGACCGTTGCGCTCGAGGTCGCGAGCACCAATGAGCCGCTGCGCCAGGCGAGCGCCGAGGTCTTCGAAAGCTGGATCACCGGCGCCACCCGGTATTTCGCCGCGGCCGGCATCCAGCCGGCGCGAGCGCGCG
>JASHYF010000196.1 GCA_030043235.1 Solirubrobacteraceae bacterium
GATTCTCCGCAGCCGGTCTGTGGCTTCGTGCGCCTGACGGCAGCCATGACTGGGCGTAGCTTGGGCTGGAGAGGATCCCAGGATCCCGAAGGGAGTCGATCAGCGATGGCGGAGGCCAAGACTCGGCGCAGCACGGCGGCATCGGCGACGCCAGCTCAGCGCCGCATGATGGCTGACCGGCTGGTTCACGTGCAGTACGAGTTCATCCGCGAGGTGGTAGCCAGCGCTGGCAAGGGGCTGAGCCGGGCCAGGACGCAGGCGAATAGGGCGCCGACCGCCGTCGACCACAGGACACGGCTCGGGGGATGTTCGATCCGCTGATCGACCGCTCGCTCGAGCGGGGCCGGGCGCGGTGGACGTTGCCGCGGGACGGCGGTGTCGAACGGCGTGTGGGGGCAGGGGCGGGTTGAGGCTGGAGGGCCTGGCCGTGCTTGGTATGCCGTCGGTTCCGCGCCTGCCCGGGCTGCCGGATCCGCTGCGGCGGGTGCGCGTCCCGCGTGACCTCGAGTCGGTCACCGCGGTCGGCCCGGAGGACGACGCCGGGGCCGGCGGCATGAGCGGGGAGTCTGTGGAGCGCATCTGGAGCGCGGCGGTCGAGCTCTATCGAAGCGGAGTCCACCCTGCCGTGCAGGTGTGCGTGCGCCGCCAGGGCGCGGTCGTGCTCGACCGCGCGATCGGTCATGCCCGCGGCAACGGTCCCCGTGATGGAGCGGACGTGGAAAAGGAGCCCGCGACGCCGGCGACGCCGTTTGTGATCTATTCCGGCGCCAAGGCGCTCACCGCGTTCGTAGTCCACATGCTCCACGAGCGAGGGTCGCTGGACATCTCCGATCGCGTCTGCCAGCACATCCCCGAGTACGACCGTCACGGCAAGGGCGAGATCACGATCGCCCACTTGCTCGCGCACCGTGCGGGAGTGCCGAATCTCCCGCGGGAGGCCCTCGACCTAGACCGCGTGCTCGACCGCGACTTCCGGGTCCGCGCCTTTTGCGAGGCAAGGCCGTTCGCCAAGCCCGGGAGGTTTCTCGCCTATCACGCCGTGTCGGGCGGCTACGTCCTCGGCGAGATCGTGCATCGGGTGACAGGCAAGGACATCCGCACGGTGCTCGCCGAGGAGCTCCTCGACCCGCTGGGCTTCCGTTGGACCAACTACGGCGTCGCACCGCAGGACCTCTCGAGGGTGGCGCTCAACTACGTGACAGGGCCGCCCACCGCGCCTCCGCTCTCGCAGCTGCTCTCGCGGGCGCTCGGGCTGCCCTTCGACGAGCTGGTCGACGCCAGCAACGACGAGCGCTTTCTGACCGCGATCGTCCCGTCCGCGAACGTCGTCACGACAGCCAACGAGCTCGCGCGCTTCTATGAGATGTTGCGCCGCGGCGGCGAGCTCGACGGCATCCGGGTGATGAGGCCGGAGACCGTGCGCAACGCGATCACCGAGCAGTCGCACCTGGAGGTCGACCTGTCGCTGGGATTCCCGACGCGCTTCGGGTACGGGCTCATGCTCGGCGCACAGGTACTGAGCCTGTACGGGCGCGATACCCAGCATGCGTTCGGCCATCTCGGCTTCACGAACATCCTTGCCTGGGCCGACCCCGAGCGCGCGCTCGCCTGCGCGGTGATGACCAACGGCAAGCCCGCGCTCTACCCCGAGCTTCCCCGCTTCTATCGGCTCATGCAGCGCATCACCAGCGAGGCGCCAAAGGTGCACGGATCAGAGATGGCCATATGGGACCCCCTCACGGGACGACCGCGAGACGGCGAATGACTGCGGCGGTAAGCGAGCGCGGCGCGAAGCCGCGGCGCGGCAACCACAGGAGGGGCGCCTCACGGGCCGGAGCGTGTAGGTCCGGGGACTGCGATCCCCGTGAGCCGACGCCAAGGGAGGGACATCGACGCCGAGCGCCATCCCCGAGCGAAGTGCGGGTGACCCGCGATACCGTGCGTACCGTGGTTCTTGCCGGCTTCGGTGGGCGTGGCTTCGGCTGCGCGCCGGTCGTGTCCCAGGGGTGACCGAGCCGCCCGCGATCCGATGCCGCGTCCCATAGAGCGCCTTCCCGACCCGCCGCCATCGCTCGACAGCGAGCGTGCGGCTGAGCTGACCGCCCACGTCGAGGCTGCGCTGCGGCGTCAGCGGCGCGAGCTCGCAGGGTCGATCGATAAGGCGTTCGAGCACATCCCGTGGCCGCTGCGCGAGGCTGTGCGCCGGGTCCTGGGAGCATGAGCGCCGCCACCGACAGCCGCGCCGAGGCCGCCAAGCTCGCCCGCCTGCTGGGGCTCGAAGGTCCCGAGTCGCTCGCGTATCTGCAGCAGGTTCCCGCGTCCGAGCTGCGCGATTATCGCGACGCCGTCACCGAACTGCTCTACGACGATCACCGAGCGCAGCTGCAGCGGACGGCCGATGCCGCGCGGCTGCTGCCCGCACGCACGCTCGCGGCGATCGGCGAACACGCGCTCGGACCGCTCATCTGCGCGCGCCTCACCGGTCTGCTCGATCCGGATCGCGCGGTGGAGATCTCGCGGCACTTCTCGATCGACTTCCTTGCGCAACTCGCCGCCGAGCTGGATCCGCGCCGCGCCGTCGAGGTCGTCACGGCGATGCCGGGGGGGCAGGTGCTCGACATCGCCCTCGCCATGGCCACCCATGGGGAGCACGTCGCGATGGGCCGCTTCGTTGCCCATCTCGACAGTGACACGCTCGCGGCGTGCATCGCGCAGCTCACCGACGAGGACATGCTGCGAGTCGGGTTCGTGCTCGAGGGCAAGCAGCGACTCGACGAGATGTTCGAACTGGTCGGAGTCGAGCGCACGCAACGCATGATCGACGGCGCCGAATCGATGGGACTGAGCGAAGAGGCGCTCGACCTGCTCGATCACCTCACCCCCCGCCAGCGCAAGCAGCTGCACCGCCACGCCAGCAGCTGACGCCAGCGCGCGCCCGGCGAAAGAGACCCCGAGGCACACATTCGATTCCGCCGGCCACCAGAACTCCAAGCACCCGCGCAAGCGAAGGACTCGCTCTCAACCCAGCACAGCCGAGCCGAGCAGCGATAAAGCCGCCGTCCCGGCCTCGCTCGTCAGGGACGCCAGTCCGAAGTTGCGGCTAACTTCGGGCAGTAGGGTCGCGTTGGGGGTTCACACAGTCACCTTCTCCCGCGTGGGCGCCGGCCCTCACGGGCGCGACTTGGAGCGTTCCACGGCCTCGCCCAGCGCCGCCAGGCTGACCTCCAGAGCCGCAGCGATGCGCCTGACGGTCGTCCACGTCGGGTTGGCGTGGCCGCGCTCGATGCGCGCGAACGCGGCCACCGTCAAGCCAGCCCGATGCGAAAGATCCTCCTGCGTATCGCCGCGTTCGATGCGCATCCGGCGCAACGTCGCCGCGAGCGCGAGATCTGACCGTCTAGATGCCGACACAACCAGAAACAGCATACTCTACTAATACCCAACCCCAAACAGCGCACTACTCGCATCGTGCTACCTCAGGCGTACGGGTCGGTGACTTGCGGGCGCAAGGAAGAGATAGGGCTGCAGCCGAGCCGCCTCACGAGTCGCAAGCGCAGACGCGCCGTGTGGCCGATCGTCTCACACGGGCTCGCGCGCGTACGCGCGCATCGCCTCGATGACCGGCGCGAGCCGGCGCCCGCGACGGGTCAGGCGGTACTCGACCGCGGGGGGGCTCGTGGGGATGACCGTGCGCTCGATCAGCCCCGCCGCCTCCAGTTCGCGCAGGCGCTCGGAGAGCATCCGCGGGGAGATGCCGGCGACGGCGTCGGCGAACTCGCTGAAGCGCAGCGCGCCGGCAAGCGCGGCGTACAGGATCGACAGCTGCCAGCGCCGCTCGAGGAGGTCCGCGGTGGCGCGGACCTCCTCGGGGACGGGCTCGCACCTGCGCGCGCGCGCCACGGCGAGCGTTTGTGAACTACGCGTGCGCGACATCGTGCTTGGGGTGGGCGGGCTCATCCACGGAGTGGGCCGCCTCCAGCGCGCGGTCCAGCACCTCCTGCACGGTCATCACCGGGTGGAACGCCATCTGCTCGCGCACCTCCTCGGGGATGTCGTCCAGGTCGCCGCGGTTGCGCTCGGGCAGGATCACGTCGGTCAGGCCCGCCGCGTGCGCGGCCAGCGCCTTCTGCTTGAGCCCGCCGATCGGCAGCACGCGGCCCTGCAGCGTGACCTCGCCGGTCATGCCCACCGTGTGCTTCACCGGGCGTCCCGACAGCAGCGAGGCGAGCGCCGTGACCATCGTCACGCCCGCGCTTGGCCCGTCCTTGGGGATCGCGCCCGCGGGCACGTGCACGTGGAACTCCCTGTTCTCGAACGCGCCCGGCTCGATGCCGAGCTCCTCGGCGTGGCCGCGCACGTAGGAGAGGGCGATCTGCGCCGACTCCTTCATCACGTCGCCCAGCTGGCCGGTGAGCACCAGGCCGGAGCCGCCCTTGCCGTTCTTCATCGCGCTGGCCTCCACGAACAGCACGTCGCCGCCGCTGCCCGTCACGGCCAGGCCCGTCGCCACGCCGGGGGTGGCGGTGCGCGCGGCCGACTCCTGGAAGAACTTCTGGCGCCCGAGCGCATCGCGCACGATCTCCAGGTCGATCTTCACCGGCGCCTGCGACTTGCCGGAGGCGATGCCGGTGGCGGTCTTGCGCAGCACGGTGCCGAGGTTGCGCTCGAGGTTGCGGACTCCCGCCTCGCGCGTGTACTCCGAGATGATCGTCCTCAGCACGTCGTCTGAGATCTCCACCTCGTCCTCGCGCAGGCCGTTGCGCTCGCGCTGGCGCGGCCACAGGTAGCCCTTGGCGATCGCGAGCTTCTCCTCGGTGGTGTAGCCGTCGAAGCTGATCACCTCCATGCGGTCGAGCAGCGGCCC
>JASHYF010000197.1 GCA_030043235.1 Solirubrobacteraceae bacterium
CCGTGAACGCCTGCAGCACGAGCGGCGGGATCACGCGGCCAGCCAGTCCGCGCGCCAGGTGCGCCTGCTGCTCGCGCAAACCCGCACGACCGAGCAGGACGACGCTAGTCATCGCTGCGTGCCCTCGCTGGGGCGATGACGGGCTCGCCGTACATCCGTGCCGCCGCGAGGCTCACGCACACGCCGATGACGACCAGCAGCGGAAGGACGATCGTTAGATGCGTGCGGTCCCACCCTTCGTGCATCAGCTTGCCGTCGCTGCTTGTCGTGCTCGCTTGGCTATGCGCTCGAAGCGGCGCAGCTCGTGAAGCTCGGCGCGGAGCTCGTCGCGGTTCGCCTGCTCCGTTTTCTGCGACCAGGTAGCAAGTAACCGGGTGATGTTCCCGAGTGCGTCGGCGACTGCGCCCGCGTGCTCAGCTGCGTCGAGCACTACCGCCGGCGGGTCGTTCACTGCATACCACCCGATCCTCTCCAGCAGGCTCCATGCGCGTATCAGGCGCTCTCTGCTCTCGCGCTCGGGCTTGGCCTGCACCAGCGCCGCTGCCGACAGAGCTTCCGAAGCCGCGACGATGACGCCGTAAGCGCCTTCACGCACACGCCCGATCACCTGCACGGGAACGCTCAGCTTGGCAGTCATACGCACACGATCCCCAGCCGGTGGGCGCTCGTCATCGCCCCATGTCCATCGCTCGGGTGCTCAGCGCGCAGTGCTTTGCGGCAGCCCTCGCGGTGCGCGTCGCACTCGCGCTCGAGTATCAACAGCTCATCTGGAGGCTCGACCCCCCGCTCAGCCACGACCCCGCCCACCGCTCGCACGCGCCAGCCGGTAGGTCCGCGTCACCGCATCACGCTCAGCCAAACCGACCGCCACCAGCGTCGAGACATACCGATGGCTCGTGCTCTTGCTCATGCCCGTGACGTCCGCGATCTCGCCGATCCCCACGGTGGAGCCATCGGCCGGCAGCAGCGCCAGCACCAGCAGCCCCAAAAGCAGTGAGCGCGACAGCCGGCGATCGTCGATCTGCGAGGGGCCACCGGCGTCCAGCTCGCGCGACAGCGTCTGCCTGAGATCGCCCAGCCCGTTCAGAAGCGTCGACATCGCGCCGCCCTCCGACGCTTGGCGCACCACCTGGTTGACCTGCGCGCGCGAGAGCTCGATCGTGACCTTCTGCTCGCCCTCCGCGCGGCTCGCCGCACGCGAGCGCCGCGAGGCTGCCGGCGCAAGAGCATCGGCCGCTCGCTTGCGGCGCGCCGGCGTTCGCTGGTAACGGGGACGCTGGTTCATTGGGCTGCCCGCTGGGCGTCGCTCGGGTCATCCCACACGGATATGTGCTCCAGCAGTTCGCACAGGGACACGTGCAGGGCGCGAGAGAGAAATACGGTTTTCATAGACGACGAAGCTCAAGTCGATTGCCACCAGCTCATCCGGCAGCGCGCCTCGGCGCTCTTTGAGGTTGGATGCAGGACCAGATCGTTTGGTCATTCTGTGCCGAGTGCCCCTCTATGTGCTGAGACCGCCCAGCGTGGTGCGACGAGGCTTGCACGGGCTGATCGGAGGCGCCCCTGGGCCCGAGTGCGCGCGCGTCATCCATCACCGTGGCGCCTCGTTCGTCGTCGTGATAGCCGTTTCCCGAAAAAGGCGGATCGCCTTCCTCTAGCTTGAGAAGGAGCACCAACCTTCTTGCGAACGTCCATCACCAAGCGCTCCAGGGCTGGAATGTCCCCCGGAGGCAAATCGAACCCTTCGGCGGCGGCGTGTCGCAGCCGTGCCCGTTCTAGCTCGTATTGCGACTCCAGTATGCTGGGTATAAGTTGCGGCCAGCGACCGAGATCGAGTTCTAGATCCTCGAGTCGTTCTGGCTCGTCGGTCACGCCTACGGTTTCAAACAGCGCCTGAGCATCGTAAAGGTCCGCAAGCGCTTCGTAGTAGGTGTCGCGATCGAAGACGGTGTTGACTTGCACGGCGAGGATCAGGAGCTTTACGCCCAATTGCCGCTTGACACCCCTGCGCAGATACTTCACTAGACTCGCCGCGACTGTTACGTTGCCGGGATTCACTATCAGCTCCTTCAGGTGCTCCTTTGGCGTGCGACTCTGGCACGCGCGAAGCTCGAAAGCCTGGGGCGCTGCCCCGATCAACCCCACGGCTACCCCTCAGACCCCGTCGCTCTTCTCATCGCTGCTGCGGTAGGCGTGTACGCGGTGGCGACCAGGTGGGGGGCGAGTGGCTCCACGGAGTTCCTCGAGAGAGACCCCGACTGATCTGTGCGCCGCGTGACCCGGCGACCGCTACTGCGTTGTGAGCCTCGTCGCGCGCGGCGACCGCGACCGCGTGCAGCTCGTGCGTGCGCTCTTCGTCGTGCACCGGAAGACCGCCTGGCCCGCGCGCGAGTTGACGTGGACGCCGCCCCCGCCGCGACGAAAGCTGCCCACGCGATCGACGTACAGCACGCCTGTGCGTTCGAGCACGCCCAGGCTGGTCGTGGAGGGGCTGCGCTGGCGCGGCTCCTCCAGGTAGGGGATGGCTCGTGCTCGCCCAGGCCCGCCGAGTTCAGCGCCGACATCCGCAGGTCGGTCACGCGGCGCAAGCCCAGCCGGTGCTTGCGCGAGGCGCCCTGCTCCGGGTAGCCTATGGCCATCAGCGTGATCCCGTACGGCTCATTGGCTCGTCGGCGATGTCCGCGATCCCCGGCACGGGCCGCCTGGGCGCGAAGTAGCCGAGGATCGCCAGCCCGCGCACGAGCGACCACAAGTAGCGCGCCTCACGTCGATGAGCAGAGGATGACTTGTACAGTACGGCGTTGGTCACGCGCCCGATGATGCGGCATGTCCTGTGTTCTGCCTAGTCAAACTTTGAAAGTTCAAAGCTTGAGTAGTCTGCCGAAGAGAGAAACGCTGTTTTCCAGCGATCGCGTCTTCGAGTAGGTTGTATGGGTTCGGTGATGGGAGCGCAGACGGCGAGGCACAGCGGGACTGCTCAGGGCACCACGGGGGTGTTGCGGTCGATGACGTCGCAGTTCAACTGGGTGGTGCTGGGCATGGTGATCAAGCGCCCCGGCTATGGCTATGACCTGGCAAAGCGCTACGAGCGTGACTACGGAGACGTTCTGCCCTTTCGCAGCATCTCGCACACCTATGGGGCGCTGAACGAGCTCAAGCGTAGGAAGCTGATCGAGCCGGTTCCCTGGACGGGTCCGGAGTCGTCCCGGCGTGAGCGTCAGCCAAGGCCGGGATACCGGGCAACCCAGCGGGGCAGAGACAGTTATCGAATGTGGCTGCATACGCAAATCGACGAGCCTCGGCGCAGCTGGCTGTTGTTCGTGCGACTTCTGGGCGTCCTTGCGCCCGAACCCGAGGCAGCACTTGAGATCATCGAGCGCTACCGCTTGACGCTGTTGTCGCAGGCGCCAAAGACCCAGGCGACAGCGGACCGGACGGAGCGCAATGAGCCGATGGACGAGGGCGCCCGGCTGGTCCTGCGCCTGACCGAGGAGGAGCAGCGGTTGGCGCCCGGCAAGATGCTCGACTGGGTCGAGTTCGCCCAGCGGGAATTCGAGGCGCTCGCCCAGAACAGGCGTAGTGGCCAATCATGAGCCTGCTTGTGCTTGAAGACGTGAGCAAGTCCTATCGGCGGGGCTCACGGGAACAGGTCGCCTTGTGTGACGTGTCGTTGAGCGTGGACGCCGGCGAACTGCTGGCGATCTGGGGCCAGCGGCGATCAGGGCGCTCGACGTTGCTGCGGATAGCGGCTGGGGCCGAGCGCCCAGACGCCGGTGTCGTTCGCCTGGACGGCCGCGATCTTGCCGAGCGCTCGAGCGCGAGGCTGGCCGACATGATCGGGTACTGCCAGAAGACGCTCGGCTCGCCCCAAGTAGAGACGGTCTTGGAGCAGGTCGCGTTGGCCTTGCTGATCCGCGGAGTCTCACCGTCGGCAGCACGATTGCAGTCGCGGGCCGTCTTGGAGCGAGTCGAGTGCGCGAGCTTGGCCAATGCGCACCCGAGTGATCTGGACAACGGCGAGCGCATCCGCGTGGCGATCGCGCGTGCTCTGGCTTGCAAGCCAAGGCTCCTCGTTGCAGACGAGCCGACGGTCGGTGTCGATCTGCGCGATCGAGACGCGATTCTGCTGTTGCTGCGCTCGCTGGCCGATGACGGGATAGCGGTCCTCACGAGCGTGGGAGACTCGACTGGTTTCCTCGGGGCTGACCGCGCACTGGCCATGAGTGATGGCCGCCTACGCGGGGAGCTGCAGCCGGATCTCGCACCGGTCGTCCCGTTGCGTGTTGAGCGCCACTCGTCCTCACGGTGAGCGCACGTGCGGCTGCGCTCCAGCCACCCCCAAGGGAGTGAGACCCCCGCGCTCGAGCTCGAAGGCGTGGTGAGGCACTATCGCGGGGCGGCCGAGGACGTGGCTGCCGTGGACGGCGTGAGCCTTGCCCTGGCGCCAGGCGAGCTGGTCGCTCTGCAGGGGCCGAGCGGTTCAGGCAAGACAACGTTGCTCCTGCTGAGCGCCTCGTTGCTGAAGCCCGAACGCGGGACGATCCGCTACCGCGGCGAAGACATTTCCACGTTCTCGGAGTCGCGAGCATGTGACTACCTGCTAGGAGACGTGGGGCTCATTCACCAGAGCTTTCACTTGCTCCCTCGCGTCCCGGCGCTTGAGAACGCGTCGATCAAGCTGTTGTTCGGTGGGGCGGGGATACGCGAGGCCCAGGCCCGCGCGAGGCTATGGCTTGAGCGCGTCGGGTTGGGCGATCGGCTTGGGCACACTCCCGAGCAGCTATCTGGCGGCGAGCGTCAGCGTCTGGCAATCGCTCGCGCGCTGGCGAGCGAGCCACCGCTTATCCTCGCCGATGAGCCGACCGGCAACCTCGACAGCGCACGCAGCCGGGAGGTGGTCGAGCTCCTTCACAGCCTCGCGCGCGAACGTAGCGCTTCTGTGCTGTTGGTCACCCACGATGCCGAAGTCGCGGCGCTGGCCGACCGCCGCCACTTCTTGCGCGACGGCCGGCTCGAGGATACTGACCACACACCGGAGCCGACTAGCCGCCGGTCAGACCAACTTGCCTGCGGCCGGAGGTGAGCGGAGCTGGCTTCGTCTGAACCTGTCCGGGCGCGCCCCCTGTTGCGAGCACGCACACTCGCATACCTCTACCGCCGTCGGCTGCGCGTCCACGCCATCCCCGAGCTGCTCGCCGGCGTCGGCGTTGCGATTGCCGTAGCCCTCGTGTTCGCGGTCACGGTTGCCAACAGCAGCATCTTCGGCTCCGCTAGCGAAATCGTCCACAAGGTCACCGGTCCCGCATCGCTGCAACTGCGCGCCCGCGACGACGAAGGCTTCGCCCAGCGGC
>JASHYF010000198.1 GCA_030043235.1 Solirubrobacteraceae bacterium
GCCGCCGAGACCTGCCTGCGGGCGCGCGGCATCCACGTGAGCGAGCACGCCGTCGAGCAGGCCGCCGCGAGCACGTCGATCCCGGGGCGCCTGCAGCTCGTGCACGGAGATGTTCCCACGGTGCTCGACGGCGCCCACAACCCCCACGCGGTGCGCGCGCTGATCGAGTCGCTGCCGGAGGTGTTCGATCCCCACACACCCGCCCCCGGTGCCCGGCCCAGCGGGGGGAGGCACCCAGCGCGCAGCGCTGGGTCAGCGCGTGGCTCTGGGTCAGCGCGTAGCTCTGGGTCAGCGCGTAGCTCTGGGTCAGCGCGTAGCTCTGGGTCGGCGCGTGGCGCTGGGCCGGGCTGCGTGCCCCCCCGCCCGCTCGCGCTGGTGCTCGGCGTGCTCGAGGACAAGGACGCGGCGAGCATGCTCGCGGCGCTGATGCCGCGCGTAGCGCGCGCGTGGTTCACCGCTCCGCCGAGCAGCCGCGCGCTCTCGCCGGCCGCGCTGCAATCGCTCGCGCGCCAGCTCGGCTTCGACGCCACCGTGTGCGAGCCCAAGCCGGCGAGGGCGCTCGAGCAGGCGCAGCGCTGGGCGGGCGAGCACGCCGGCGGCGTGCTCGTCACCGGCTCGGTGTACCTCGTCGGCGAGCTGCTCGCGCGCCTACAAGCGCCACACGCCGAGACGGCCCCGCGCGAAGGCGCAAACGCACGGACGGCGCTGCGCGGCGGGGCGCACGCACAGGCGGCGCGGCTCGAGGGCTCGCCCGCGCGCGCAGCGCGCGGAGGCCCCAGACCGAGCTCCGCAAGGTGAACGATCACGGCCCCTCGGTGCTGGCGATGATCGGCGGCGTGGCGCTTTTCGTCGCGCTCGTGATCCTCGTATTTTTCGCCGCTGGCTATGGTTTTGGCCGGCTGTTTCTCTAAACTCAGCCGGCCGATGCCGCCCATCGCATATTTCGGAATCGAAAGCAGGGGCCTCAACCTGGCGATCGATCTGCTGATCGTCTTCGTCGTCGTCCTGTACGTCGCGCTGATCTACTGGACCTTCGCGGACGCGCGCCGGCGGATCGACGATCCGATGTTGATCGGCTGCGCGATCATGGCGTCGCTGTTCCCCTTCGTCGGCACCATCATCTACATGATCGTGCGCCCGCCCGAGTACCTGGAGGACGTACGCGAGCGCGAGCTCGAGACGCGGGCCGCGGAGGCGCGCCTGCGGCAGGTCGAGCAGGAGCTGTGCCCTCATTGCAGCTACCGTGTCGAGCGCGACTTCATTCGCTGCCCGAGCTGCCTGCGCAAGCTCAAGGAGCGCTGCGCGAACTGCTCGCGCCCGCTCGACCAGACATGGACGATCTGTCCGTACTGCGAGGCGGACGTGCCCGGGATCGCGCCCGGACGCTCGCGCCGCCGTCGCGGCGCCACGGTGCTCGAGGCCAACCTGTCCGACCTCGCATTGTCCCCCGCATCGTCCCCGAAGGGGGAGGGGAATGCCGCGCCGGTCGCGGACGAGCTGAGCGACGGTGCGCCCGTCGAGCCGGCCCTCGCCGGCGAGCCGAGCGCGGGAGCAGATGCCGCGCTGGCCACCGAGCCGAGCCCCGCGGCCCGTCGCGCGGGGGCGCGGGCGGCTCGTCCTCCCGGCCGGCGCCCCACCTCCTGACGAACGCATCCGCCCCGGCGCCCCACCTCCCGAGAACGGCACTACACGAAAGCGCGAGCGCATGGACCGGACGCTGATCCTCATAAAGCCCGACGCCTTCGCGCGCGGTCTCACTGGCGAGATCATCGCGCGCTTCGAGCGCAAGGGCCTGCGCATCGTCGCGCTGCGTCACATGACCGTCACGCGCGAGCTCGCGCAGCGCCACTACGCCGAGCACGCCGAGCGTCCGTTCTTCGGCGAGCTCGTCGAGTTCATCACGTCCGGCCCGATCGTCGCGATGGTGCTCGAGGGCTCAGGCGCGGTCCGCGCCGCCCGCCAGGTGATCGGCGCCACCGACCCGCTGGAGGCCGCGCCCGGCTCGATCCGCGGCGACTTCGCGATCGAGATGGGCGCCAACATGGTCCACGGATCCGATTCGCCCGAGTCCGCCGTGCGCGAGGCGGCGCTGTTCTTCGAGGAGCTCCGCTAACTGCCCGAACGTCACCCTCTCCAGTCCGGGAGCCCGCCCCTCGTTCTCGCCTCCCGCTCGCCGCAGCGGAAGGCGCTGCTCGAAAGCCTCGGGGTGAGCTTCACGGTGAGAGCGACCGACGTCAGCGAGCTCGAACAGGGTGGGGACCCCGCGCGCCTGGCGATCGAGAACGCGCTGCGCAAGGCGCGGGCGGCGAGCCGCGTGCACGCGCGCGAGGTCGTGCTCGGCTGCGACACCATCGTGGTGCTCGACGGCGTGATCTACGGAAAGCCACCCGATGCAGGCGCCGCGCGCCGCATGCTCAGCGCGCTCGCGGGGCGCACGCACGAGGTCCTCAGCGGCCTGGCCGTGCTGCTCCCCGTCGAGCGCGCGGGGGTGGTCGAGCGCGCGGGGGTGGTCGAGCGCACGGCGTTGGCGCGCTCGAAGGTCAGCTTCCGCGCGCTCGACGGCGAGCTGCTCGACTGGTACGTGGCGACCGGGGAGTGGCGTGGGCGCTCGGGCGGCTATGCCATCCAGGGGGAAGCTTCGAAGCTGGTCCGAGCCGTGGAGGGAGAGCAGGAGAACGTGGTGGGGCTGCCGCTCGCGGCGCTGCTCGAGCTGTATCCCCAGCTGCTCTCCCATCGTTGAGCGTCTGTGTCATATCGGCGCCCGGTGTGTGCCCACTCTGTGTCGGCGGTGGAGTAGTTTGCGGTTGAAAGTTCTGTATAGCTAAAGTTATACAGAACTTGCTGGGAGAGCGATCGCCGCGAGCGCCGTTCGAGTGGCGGCCCGCGTCTTCCGAGCGTTCGTCGCCGGCCCTGCGGCTCACAGCGAGTTTTCCCTGCAAACCGCGTCGCACGGGTTGCCGGACGGCGACGGTCGTTCGCTACACTGCGCCCGGGTACGCGCCCGATGAGCGCGGGCCGCCGAGTGTGCCGTCCGAAAGCGGCGGCGCCGGACCGGATGCGAGCGTGCCCGCTCTCTCTCAATGGGCATCTTCAGCTATCTGACAGGCTTCGGCGGCCGCGACATGGCGGTCGACCTGGGAACGGCAAACACGCTCGTGTATGTGCGCGGGCGCGGCATCGTGCTGTCCGAGCCGAGCGTCGTGGCGATCGACTCGCGCAGCGGCGAAGTGCACGCCGTGGGCATCGAGGCCAAGCGCATGCTCGGGCGCACGCCGGGCACGATCCAGGCGATCCGGCCGCTCAAGGACGGCGTGATCGCCGACTTCGACGTGACCGAGCAGATGCTCAGGCATTTCATCCAGAAGGTCCACCAGAACCGCTGGGCGCATCCGCGCGTGGTCGTGTGCGTGCCCTCCGGCGTGACCGGCGTGGAGAAGCGCGCGGTCGAGGAGGCATGCCTGTCGGCCGGCGCGCGCACCGCCTACCTGATCGAGGAGCCGATGGCGGCGGCGATCGGCGCCGGCCTGCCCGTGGGAGAGCCCACCGGCTCGATGGTCGTGGACATCGGCGGCGGCACCTCCGAGGTCGCGGTCATCTCGCTCGGCGGCATCGTCGTGTCGCAGTCGATCCGCGTGGGCGGCGACGAGATGGACGAGGCGATCATCAACTACGCGAAGAAGGAGTACAAGCTGCTGATCGGCCAGCAGACCGCCGAGGAGCTCAAGCTCGAGATCGGCTCGGCCTGCCCGATGTCCGAGGAGCTGCAGGCCGAGATCCGCGGACGCGACATGGTCGCGGGCCTGCCCAAGACGGTGGTCCTCACCAGCGAGGAGATCCGTCAGGCGCTGGCCGAACCGCTCAACCAGATCGTCGACGCGGTCAAGGAGACGCTCGACCGCACTCCCCCGGAGCTCGCCTCGGACATCATGGACCGGGGGATCATGCTCGCCGGGGGCGGCTCGCTGCTGCAGGGCCTCGACGAGCGCCTGCGCGAGGAGACGCAGATGCCCGCGCACCTGGCGGAGTCGCCGCTCACGTGCGTGGCCGTGGGCTCGGGCCGGTCACTGGAGGAGTTCGAGGCGATCCACCGCTCCAACCGGACCTCCAACCACCGTCGCCGGCGGTGAGCGCGTGTGACAGCCCGCCTCGTGCGGGGGTACTCTGTCCAGCGAACATCCGGGAAGGTAACCATCGGTGTATGACAAGACGGTACGGCGTCGCCGAGCGGTGCTCGCACTGCTCATCGTGCTCTCCCTGCTGCTTCTGACGGCCTACTTCCGCGAGGCTCCCGGCGGGCGCCTGCACGGCATCCAGCGCGACTTCCTCACCGTCGTCACGCCAATCCAGGATGGCGCCAACAAGGCGCTCAAGCCCGTGCGCGACATGTTCAGCTGGTTCAGCAACACGCTGCACGCCAAAAGCCAGCTCGCCCAGGCGCTCAAGCAGGCCGAGAAGCTGCGCCGCCAGCTGGTCGCCCAGCAGGAAGAACAACGCTCCTACCGGGAGCTTCTCGCGCTCACGCACCTCGACCGGCTCGGTGTCGGCGACTACCGCCCGGTGACCGCCACCGTGATCGACAAAGACCCCAACATCTGGTATTCGACCGTCACGATCGACAAGGGCGAATCCTCCGGCGTGCAGCGCGACGACCCCGTGATCAACGCCGAAGGGCTGGTCGGCAAGGTCACGCAGGTGGCTCCCGACGGCGCGCTGGTGGAACTGCTCACCGGCAGCTCCATGGGAGTTGGCGCGAGGATCGGCACGAGCCAGGCGACCGGCCTCGTGCAGCCGAAGGTCGGCGATCCCAACGACCTGCTGCTCGGCTACCTGCCCGCCAACACGCAGGCCAACGCGGGCGAATACGTCGTCACCTCGGGCACCGTCACGCCCGCCTACCCGTCGCTGTATCCGCCCGGGCTGTTGATCGGCCAGGTCACCTCGGTGGACGAAGAAAGCGCAGACAAGTCGGTCAACGTGACCCCCGTCGCCAACCTGCACGACCTCGACATCGTGCAGGTCCTCACCGCCGCCCCCGGGTCGCGCGCGGCGAACCTCAACCAGCTGGCGATCAGCCTGCCGCCGGGACGGCAGGCCGGCGGCGCGGGCGGCGAACAGCTTGCCTCCACGCAGGTGGGCGAATGAACGGCGCCTCCCCCGGCCCGCTCGCGCTGCGCCTGGGCGTGTTCGCGCTGATCGTCGTGTTCTTCCAGATCGGCGTCGTCTCCGAGGTCCCCGTGTTCGGCGTGAACGCCGAACTGTGCGCGCTGCTGGTGGCGTTCGCCGGTTTGCTGTGCGGCTCGACGGTCGGCGCCGCGTGCGGCTTCGCGGTCGGCCTGTTCATCGACCTCGCGCTGCTGCAGACGCTCGGCCTGACCTCGTTGATCTTCACGCTCGTCGGCTACTGGTGCGGGCGCCTGCGCGAGCTGCGCGACCCGCAGGGCGCGCTCACGCCGCTGCTCGTGGGCGTGAGCGCCTCCGCCGTGGCGCTCGCCGGCTACTCGCTGATGGAGTTCATGCTCGGCGTCGACGCGCCCGTGAGCTTCCTGCTCCTGCGCGAGATCGTGCTCGGCGTGGTCGTCAACACGATCGTCGCGTTGCCGATGTGGGCGCTCACGCGACGCGTGCTCGAAGGCGCGCTGCCCGAGGATCCCCGCCGGCGCCGGCGCCGGCGCGCGTACACCACCGGCGGCCTCAGCCCGCTGTCGAAAGCCTCCGCCCGATGAGCGAACACGCCGGATGAGCGCGATCGAGCCGGTCAAGCCGCGCGACCCGCGCGTTCCGGTCTCGCCGCAGCTGGCGCTGCGCGTGGCGATCGTCGGCGGCCTCGCGATGGTGATATTCGGCGTGATCTTCTTCCGCCTGTGGTACCTGCAGGTGCTCTCCAGCGAACAGTACGTCGCGCAGGCCAACGCCAACCGCGCGCGCGAACTGCCGATCGCGGCTGCGCGTGGCGACATCCTCAGCCGCGAAGGCAAGACGCTCGTCGGCTCGACCGTCACCAACGCCGTGGAGATCGCGCCGGAGGAACTGCCGGAAAGCATCTCCTCGCAGGTGGGCGAATACCAGGAAAGCCTCGACGCGGCCGAAGCCGCGCGCCGCCAGGCGGAGGCGCGCCTTTCGGGCTACGAGGCGGCGCTCGGCGGCGTGCGCCGCAAGAGCCCCGCGCAGCGCGCCGAGCTCGACCGCCTGCGCCGCGAAACGGGGCCCCCACGTGTGCCCGTGCCGCCGCTGCCGCGCTCGGCTGTGAAGCTGAGGAGCCTGTTCGACCGGCTCGGCGCGGTGATCGGCGAGAGCCCGCGCACGCTCGACGAACGCGTGGTGCATGGCATGGTCGCGGCGCCCTACGCGCAGATCACCGTCAAGACCGCCGCGGGATCCGGGGTGCTGACGTTCCTCGGCGAGCGCGCCGGGGAATTCCCCGGCGTGGTGCAGGAACCGGTCTTCATCCGCGAATACCCCTACGGCGAAATGGCCGGGCAGATCCTCGGCTACGTCGGGCAGGTGACCGAAGCGGAGCTGAAGAGCCCGGCATTCCGCGGCGTCAAGCAGGGCACGATCGTCGGTCAGGCGGGCCTGGAGGACTCCTACGACCACTACCTGCGCGGCAAGCCCGGCGAGGAGCGCATCGCGGTGAACGCCCTGGGCCAGCCGGTCCCCAACGAGAAGCTCGCACCGGTTGCCCCGCGCGCCGGCTACACGCTGCAGACGACGCTCGACCTGCCGCTGCAGCTCGCCAGCGAAAAGGCGCTGCTGGAAGGCATGGAACACGCGCGCGCCGGCGGCAAACCGGCGATCGCCGGGGCGTTCGTCGCGCTCGACCCGCTCGACGGGGAAGTGCTCGCGATGGGCTCCTCCCCGAGCTTCGACCCGGAAAAGTTCGCAAAACCCCTCACCGAAGCCGAATACGCGGAACTCACCGCCCCCAATGGCAACGTCCCGGGGAGGCTCACCGACCTGGCCGACGAAGGCGAATACCCCACCGGCTCGACGTTCAAGCCGATCACCGCGATGGCCGCGCTGGAAGCCGGCGTGATCAACCCCGAAGAGGGACTCGGCGCGGGCCAGTGCATCGTCGTCGGCGCCGAGCAGTTCTGCAACGCCGGGCTCACGAACTACGGCGCGGCGGACCTGGTGGACGCGCTGACGGTCTCCTCCGACACGTACTTCTTCACCGTCGGCGAGCTGGCCCAGGAACACGGCGGGGAAGTCATCCAGAAGATGGCCCACGAGCTGGGCGTGGGCGAGCCGACCGGCATCGACCTGCCGGGCGAGTTCCCCGGCGTGGTGCCCAACGCCAAGTGGCTCGAAGAACAGAACCAGCTCGAATACAAATGCCAGCGCGAACACAACGGCCAGCCGTGCTACATCGTCGGCGAACCCGGCGCGCCGTGGACGGTCGGCTACAACATGGACCTGGCGGTCGGGCAGGGGGAGCTGCTCACCGACCCGCTGCAGATGGCCGTCGCGTACTCCACGCTCGCCAACGCCTACCGCAACGGCGGCGACGGCACCGTCGTGACGCCGCACCTGGGCAAACAGGTCGACGAAGCCAACGGCAGCCTCGTGCAGACGCTGCGCTTCCCGAGCCGCCACGTGCACCTC
>JASHYF010000199.1 GCA_030043235.1 Solirubrobacteraceae bacterium
ACGCGCACGCGACGGCGAGGCGAGAGAGGCGCCCGGCTCGCGCTGTCGATGCGCGGCGTGTGGCACGAGCTGCACCGCGGGCCGGCGATCCTGCGGGGGGTGAGCCTGAGCGTGCGGCCGGGGGAGTGCGTCGCGCTGATGGGCCGCAACGGCGCCGGCAAGTCGACGCTGCTGCGCCACGCCGCCGGCCTGCTCGAGCCCACGCGGGGACGGATCGAGCGCGGCGGCAGGGTGGCGCTGCTGCTGCAGAACCCCGGCGACTACTTCATACACGCGTGCGCCGGAGATGAGGCCTCCGCCGCGGCGCTCGCGTCCGTCGGGCTCGGGGACATGGCCGAGCGCGACCCGCGGGACCTCTCCGGGGGAGAGCGCCAGCGCCTGGCGCTGGCGATCGTGACGGACGAGCAGGACGATGCCCCGGCGGTGCTCGCGCTGGACGAGCCCACGCGCGGCATGGACCGCCAGGCCAAGTCCGAGCTGGCGGCGGAGCTGCGCCGGCGCGCGGATCGGGGGCAGGCGGTGATCGTCGCGACGCACGACCCCGAGTTCGCCGCGGCCTGCGCGCGGCGCGCGGTGCTGCTGGGCGACGGGCGCGTGATCGCCGACGGCCCCGCCGGCGAGCTGCTGGCGGGGGGGTGGTACTTCGCGACCGAGACCGCCCGCATCCTGGGCGGCGCCGGCGGGGCGCTGCTCCCCGAGCAGGGCGTGCAGCTGCTGCTCGGAAGCGCCGTCCTGGAGGCCGTGGGGTGAGCTGGCCACTCGCCTCGTTCCTGCTCGTCGGCACGGTGCTGATCGCCGGCTGGCTGGCCTACGAGCGCGCGCGTCCCTCGGCGCGCATGGTGGCCGTGGTGGGGACCCTCGCGGCGCTCGCGGCGCTCGGCCGCGACGCGTTCGTGGCGCTGCCGGACGTCAAGCCGATCACCGCGATGACGCTGGTCGTCGGCTATTCCCTCGGCCCGCTCCCCGGGTTCGCCGTCGGGGCGGTGGGGATGCTCGCCTCGAACATCCTCCTGGGTCAGGGCGCGTACACGCCCTGGCAGATGGCCGCCTGGGGGCTGGTGGGCCTGGCCGGAGCCGCGCTGGGGCGGCTCAGCGGGCGGCGATTGGGGCGCGTGCCGCTCGCGCTGGCCTGCGCGGCATCGGCGATCGGAGCGAAGGAGATCATGAACGTGTACGAATGGACGCTCGGCGCCAGCCACACGCCCGCCGCGTTCCTCGCCGTGGCGGGGGCCGGGCTGCCGTTCGATATCACCGACGCGGTCGCGAGCCTGCTGTTCGGCCTCGCGTTCGCGCCCGAGCTGGCCAGGGTGCTCGAGCGGATGCGCGCGCGCATGGACGTGCGCTGGGAGGCGCCCGGCGTCGCGCCGCTGCTGCTCGTCGCGCTCGTCGTGGGCGCCGCTGGGACGGTCTCGGCTCCGAGCGCGGCTTCTGCAGCCGAGGCCTCGACGGCGGGCGCGTACGTCGGCCGCGAGGTCTCCTACCTGGCGTCCGCGCAGGACGTGAACGGCGGATTCGGGAGCGCGCGCGGGCAGTCGAGCAGCGAGCTGTACTCGGCCTGGGCGGCGATCGGCCTGGCGGCCGCGGGGCGTGACCCGTTGAGCGTGCGGCGCGATGGTCACTCCGTGCTCGACGCCCTGCGCGAAGAAGCCTCGACGCTCGCGGGCGCCGGCGACTGGGAGCGCACGATCCTAGCCCTGCATGCCTGCGGAGCGTCCGTCTATTCCTTCGCCGGCAAAGATCCGGTGGCGGAAATGCTGCGCGCCCGCGCCGGCGATGGCTCATTCGGCGAGCTGGCCAACCTCACCGCGTTCGCGATCTTCGCCCTGCGCGCCGCGGGCCACTCGGCGGCCGATCCGGCGGTACGCAGCGCCGGCGGCTGGTTGGAGCGCCAGCAGAACCCCGACGGCGGCTTCAGCTTCGCGACCCGTGGCAGCGCCAGCGACGTCGACGACACCGCCGCGGTGCTTCAGGGCCTGATCGCGGCGGGCGTACGTACGGGTGCGGTCATCTCGCGCGCGGTCGCGTTCATCGTCGGCTCGCAGAACTCCGATGGCGGCTTTCCGCAGCAGCCCGGGGGTGAATCAAACGCCCAGTCGACCGCCTGGGCCGTTCAGGGGTTGGTCGCGGCCGGGCGTGACGTGAGCACGATCACGCGTGCAGGGAGTCGCTCGCCGCTCGGCTATCTGGAGAGTCTGGTCAGCTCCAACGGGAGCGTGCGCTACTCCCGTACCAGCGGGCAGACGCCGGTTTGGGTGACCGCGCAGGCGATCCCCGCGCTCGCGGAGGAGCCGTTTCCGATTGGCTGAGGGGAGCAACGGATTCGGCGCCGACGGGCGAGCTGACCCCACGATGAACGAGAGCTCGCTCACCTGCAAGCTCTCCGCGGCTGCACGCTGGGCCGGTGCATGGCTCGATCGTGTGACGCGGCGCCAGCTTGCGGCCTGGGCGGCAGCGATGGCGCTGCTCGGGTGGGTCCTGATGACCATCGGCGCGTTCGTGCGTGCGTCCGAATCCGGGCTTGGCTGTCCCGATTGGCCCACGTGCCACGGCCAACTCGTCGCGGGTGGCCACCACGCCATGATCGAGGAGCTCCATCGCTGGGTCGCAGCGGTGCTCGTCGTCGGTGTGGTCGGCTTGGCGCTGATGGTTGTCCGCGGCTACCGCCGCGAGCGTCGGCTGACTCGCCCTGTCGTTTGGATGCTCGCGCTGCTCGCGCTCCAGGTTGTCCTGGGCGGCGTGACGGTGTTGCTCAAGAACATCGCCTGGACGGTCGTCGCCCACTACGGCGGGGCGGCGCTGCTGGTGGGGTCGATCACGCTCGTCGCCGTGCGGCTCGCCTTCCCGGACGCTGCACCGGCGCTGCGCGACTCGTTCTCGTGGCTGATCGGATGGTTCGCCGCGCTCAGCTTCGGCCTGCTGCTGGCCGGCTCGACGCTCGCGAACACGGGCTCCGACAGCGCATGTGGCAAAGGCTTCCCGCTCTGCAACGGATCGCTGTTGCCGTCCTCGAACCACCTGGTCGTCACCGCCTATGTCCACCGTGTTTGGGCAGGCGTGCTGCTCGTGCTCGCACTGTGGGTGCTGTTTCGCAGTCGCCGTGATCGCGCGGGCGTGGCGCCGATCGAGCTGGCTGCGGGGGTGGTGGCCGTTCTCTATCTCGTCCAGGCGGCGCTGGGCTTCCTCATCGTCGGGGTGAGCGACAGCCGCGCCACCGAGGTGCTGCACTCTTCGATCGGGTCGCTGACGTGGCTGGCGCTCGCAACGCTGCTGTGGCTGACCTGGACGCCGGCGCGTGAGCCGGCGAACCCGGACTCACTCCACCGGGCCGCGGCGTGATGGAAGAGGGTCTTGGTAGTCTTCACGACGTGATGCGGGTCGTCGAGAAGGCGACGAAGCCACCGGAAGGGCACGATGACCAAGCTTGACGATGGCACCGTAGGCTGCGACGAAGGACGCGGCTGCAACAAGGAAGCCGTCGCCGATAGCGAGGATGCCGCGCTGACGGTCGGCTGGATGCGTGACGTTGTGGTGCAGGACAACGTCGAGTACGTGCGTCACATCTGCCCCGACTGTCTCAGGGCCGCCCAGATTGGGGCGTGACAAGAGAGCACGCTCGCTCGGCTGTGCCCCGTTGACACAAGCTCGAGGGGATGATCCCGGCGCCGCAGGCGCGCACTTGCTGCGGACCGTGTGATTACGAGCGTGACTGGACCGCGGGTCGCGCCACTCAGCTCCTCACCGCCGAGATCTCGAGTGCGATCTGGACCCTGCTGCCGAGGAGCGCCCCGCCTGTATCGAGCGCCTGATTCCAGGTGAGGCCGAAATCCTTGCGGTTGAGCTCTCCGCGCAGCTCGAGCTCGATCCGTTCAGCGTCGTCTGCCCCGCGTGTCGTGCCGTTGAGCTGGGCATTCAGTTCGATTTCACGGGTGACGCCCCGCATCGTCAGGTCGCCCACGATCTGCAACCGCCCGCCGTCGAGGCAGGCGATCCGGGTCGAGTTGAAACTGATCTCCGGATGGCTTTCGACGTCGAAGAAGTCGGGGGAGCTCCGCAGGTGCTCGTCGCGCACGTGCTCGTTCGTGTCGATCGAGGCCGCTTTGACCACTCCCGTCGCCCGCGGGGCGCCTGGCCCTGTCTCCAGCATCCCGTCGAACTCGCGGAAGCGACCGTTCACCGTCGTGAGCACCATGTGCTTCACGGCGAACGCGACGCTCGAGCGCGCGGCGTCCACTGTCCATTTGCCTGAGGGGACGACGCTCGCGCCGCTGGCCGCGTCCATCACGGACATTCAGAGCCTCCTTGATCGGGGATAGTGCTCGACAAGCAGGCTCGGCTCTGGGCTGCGGCCGCGCATCAGTAGACGGCCCCGTCGTCGGTCAGTGATTCCCCGCACGCCAGCCGCGTCCACAAGCGCCTCTGCGCGTCGTGGACGGCTGGCACCGTTGGGCAGGTTCACAGCCGGATGACGGCACGCAGCTCGTTCGCGGTGGCGGACAGCGTTCCACAGACCAGCTCCAAGCGCGCACGCAGGAGCGCCAGCCGCTCGGGGGCGATCGGACGCGTGCCGCCCTCGAGGACGATCACCAGCTCGCGGTCGGCCGGCCCGGCACGGACGACGACCGAGCGCGCCCCTCCGAGCGCATCGAGCGCTTCCTCGACCACTCGGTAGACGATCGTCTGGGCTTCCGCGCTGAGGTCGCCGATGCCCTCGAGGGCGACGGTCAACTCTGTCAAGCCATGATCGCCCGCTTCGGCCGCCAGCGCCTCCAGAGCGGGCTGGAGACCGAGCCCGAGCACCGGGGGCCGGAGGCCGACGGCGAGCGAACGCAGCGTGCGCAGCGTGCTGTCGACGTTCGAGTGCAGCGTGCCCAGCTTCGGCGCAGCCATGTCTGATTCGAGTTCCCGTTCGAGTGCCCGCAGCCCGAGGAGAACGCCGGCCAGTGTCTGGGCCGCCTGCTCGTGCAGCTCATCCGCGACGTGATGGCGCTCGGCCTCTTGGCTGGTGATCAGCGCGCGCAGCTGATCGCCACGTTCGGCAAGGCGGCTGCGGGCGTCGTGCAGCTCCATACGGAGCAGGGCGCGCTCTCGTGCGTCCTGGAGCTGGCGTTGGCTCTCCGCCGCCACCGCCGCCTGGAGAGCGAGGATCCCGAGCGTCACGCGACCCTCCGGGCTGATCGTGCGGGCGCCGCTCACGGCAAGCGTCCCGTATCGGATCCCCCGTGTCTCGATCGGGACACGCTCCGCGGGCTCCTCGAGCACACCCGCCTCGGCAGGCGCACCATCGATCAGCTCCACGCGCGCCCCGCGGGACCCAAGAAGGGTGCGCGCATCCTGCGCGAGCGTTGCGGGAAGGTCCTCCGCACGTGTCAGGTTGGCAAGCCCCAGCCCGGACTCCAGCAGCAGCGACTGGCGCCGCTGGATGTCGCGCATCCGCTCGCTGAAGCGGCCCGCCGCGCCGCCGACGGCGAGGTAGGCCGCGCCGCACGTGAGCCCCCCGACCGCTTCGAGGTCAGGATGCCGTGTGAGCGCCCACACGCCCACCAGCCCCAGCGCGGATGCGGCGGAAACCACGCCCGCCATCATTCCCAGCTCGAGCGCTACGAGCGATATCGGGATCACGTACAGCAGCGCGATGTTGTCGGCGACGTTGCCGCTCGTCTGGCGCCACACGAAGATCGTCGCGAACAGGCCCGCAGCCATCCCCAGCACCACGATCCGCCGCTCGACCCAGCCTCGCACCGGAAGCCGGGAGTCAGCGGCCCCCGCTCGGGCAGGCACTGCGGGGTGTGCCGCCATGCGTGGCGCCACTAACGGCCGCGAAACCTCGATGTCCACTCGAACAGGCAAGCATCGTGGCCGTGAAGGCGCATCCGGAGGGATTCCGCGGTCCGACCCGTAGTTCACCGCGCTCCGAGCAGCTCCCGGGGACGCGCGCACAGACGAGCCGGATCGGACGTTGCTAGAGTGGCTTCGCTGTGGTCGAGGCGCACCTGTCCGGGTGGGAGCGTCCGGATGCGCTGGCATTGGCGACGACGGCGCGCTTCCCCTTCGTAGCCGCCGCTTCGGCTCACTACGAGAGCTTTTATCTGAAGGCCTGTCACCCCGGGGGAGGCCTTGGGGTGTGGATCCGCTACACGGTCCACAAACGACCCGGTTCCAAGGCGAAGTCGTTCCTGTGGTTCACGCTCTTCGATCGTGCGCTCGGCGTGAGCGCCGCCAAGGTCGAAGGCCCCAGTCCGCGGACGGCCGGGGACAGTTACATAAGCATCGGCGAGGCTCACCTCGGTCCCGGCCGAGTCGTCGGCCACGCTCCCAGCGAACAGCTCGATGCCGCCTGGGACCTGCGGTTCGACCCGGCTGGCGCACCGGTGATGCACCTTCCCCGCGCATGGATGTACCGCGCGCCGGTTCCGCGCACGAAGGCGCTCACGCCCCATCCGGCGGTCACCTTGCGCGGCTCGGTCACGGCCGGCGGGCGCACCATCGCGGTGGAGGGCTGGCCGGGGACGATCGGGCACAATTGGGGTGCTGAACACGCCAAGCGCGCCATCTGGATTCACGGAGCGAACTTCGCAGGCCACGAGCAGGACTGGCTCGACCTCGTCATCGGGCGTGTCAAGCTCGGGCCACTCACAACACCGTGGGTCGCCAACGGCGTGCTCTCGCTGGATGGGCAACGTCATCGTCTCGGTGGATTCCAGCGCGTGCGCTCGACCCGCGTGGAGGAGACTCCCGAGCGCTGCCGCTTCGCCCTGGCGGGCGCGCGCATCGGCGTCGAGGGCATCGTCGGTTCAGACCGGCGCAACTTCGTGGGCTGGCTATACGCGCAGCCGACCGGCGCCGAGCGCCAGACCGTCAACTGCTCGATCGCCGACCTGAACCTCAGGATCACCCGGCCTGGGGCAGCGCCCATCACTCTGGACCTCGAGGGTGGCGCGGCGTACGAGCTGCAAATGGAGGAGCGATACCCACCGATCCCCGTCCAGCCGTTCCCCGATGGCTGACCGGGCATCGGTGCGGCTGTGTGCGAGTGACACGTCGCGCGCCGCGCCTTCGTTTTGACCGCCGGCAGTATCAGCGAGCGAGCTCGGAGCGGACGAGCTTCAGCTTGCCACCAGCGGTATCGTCGCGCTCCAGCGAGCAGGCGAGCTCGACCCGCACGGGAGTCGAGCCTGCACCGGCTTGGGCCAGCGCCCTGCTCATCGCCTGGCGCGCGTCCTGCGCCACCCTCCGCGCATCGGCGGACTCGCGGGGCACGAGCCGGATCGTCAGGCCGTCCTGACGTTGGATCACCTGGTACTCGCGTGCGCCGCTGAGTCGCGCCAGCGGGCTGCGCAGCGCGAGCGGATGCAGCGTCACGGATCGCCCGCCGTCGCCAACAAGATGCAGGATGTCGTCGCTGCGGCCCTCGACCGCCGCGACCAGCCGGAAGGGACGGCCACAGGGACACGGCTCGGGCTCGATCCGAACGATGTCCGTGATCTCGTAGCGGATTATCGGCTGTGTGAACATGAACAGGTTGGTGATCAGCAGCTTGGCGCCGCACTCGCCAGGCTGCACCGGCTGGCCGGCAGCGTCGACCACCTCGACGAGCGTGTGGTCTTCGGCGAAGTGGATCCCGCGATGCTCGGCGCAACTGGTCCCCCACAGTCCATCCGTGGCACCGTAGAAGTCATACGGCTCCAAGCTCCAGGCCATGCGCATGCGCTCGCGCATCTCCTCGGTGCACACCTCGCTCGAGGTCGAGACGATCGAGGGCGAGATGCGCAGCCGGCCTTCGAGCTGCTCCAAGGCGAGCAGTGCGCCTACCGACGGATAGACGTTGATGTAGTCGGGCGGATGGTCATTGAGCGCTGCGACCAGGCGTGGGAGTGGCAGGGTGGCCGCCAGCTGGGTGCGCCGGTACACACCGACGTCGACGCTCTCCGAAAGCCTGTAGGTCATGTGCAGGGCGCTCGGAGCCCCGATGGCGGTCAGGCGCATGCGGGGCAGGCGCGGCACGACGCCCATGCCCTTGAGCAGGCGAAACATGAGCCCGAGCAGCACGGACCACTCGCTCCGGGAGAAGACGAACAATCCCCGTGTCCCGGTACTGCCACCGGTCGCCATCGCGCGATAGCCGTCCAGCAGGTATTCGTCGCGCTCGAGCGTCTGCAGGTGCCCCTCCAGCAGCGCCAGCGACAGCCGCGGATCGGTCACCCACTCCTCGAAGCGACCCATCAGCGTCGCCTTGGTCACCGGTGGCAGCTCGCCGAGCGTCACCGGCCGGGACAGATCGACGCCGCGAAAATGCTCGCGGTAGAACGGCGACCGTGCGACCGCGTGGCGGATCAGCTTCTGCAGCTCTTGGCGCTGATGGGCTTCCAGGCGCTCGCGCGACCATTCCTCGACCCCACGCCCCCGGCGCTCTGCGCGCAGGCCGCGAGCGGTGTCGGTCAGTCGCTTGATCGTGTCGTCAGCCCGCATGCCACTCGCTGGGCATTGTCCCTCGGGCGGTGCAGCCCGCATGCCACTCGCTGGGCATTGTCCCTCGGGCGGCGGCTACGCGAGCCCGGTTGCTGGCGCCCGCGGCGTGATCTTGCTCGCGTGATCAGTCGCCGGCGGGCACCATCTGGACGAAGTCGCCATAGCGCTCGGGCTCCTCGAGTCGGCACGACCACACCAGGCGGTCGTTCCAGACCGTCATGTCGGGACAGCCGTCGCACATGTTCTGCGCTCCGTCCCGGTCGATGTCGGCGGGCTGGATGATCATCACCGACTGGAAGTGCAGCTTCTCGAGCAGGCGCGACGGCCGGCGTGCGCCGGCGGCGAGCCATCGCGCTCCCACCTCGCGGAGGTTGCGGTCGAGCGTACAGAGCAGCAGCATCGCGCGACCGTGACCCAACGTGCGAGGAGCCGCGTAAGCGAGGTAGCGGCCGCTCGTCAGGTGGTGGAAGGTCTGTGCCAGCTCCATGGAGCGCGGGCCCACGTATCCGTAGATCTGCTCTCGCGTGCCCAACCGGCCCGCCAGCAGCCACTTGAAGGTGTCGAGCTGCTCGGTCCCGTTGAGATACGCGGCCGGGGCGAAGTCGGGGAATTGCTTTCGGATCTCCGCGACGATGTCCGTCGACTGGATCTCGTGCGGCGTCTGTTCGTGCGTCGCGTAGGGGACCGCTGAGAAGTCGACTGGCTTACCCTGGACGTAGTAGTCGAACTCGCCGCCGACCACGCCGGCGCGGAAGGCTATGAACACGATCGTGTTGACGATCTCGATGTTGCGCTGAGCCCAGGCGACGAGGTCGGGAACGTACCGGAGCGTGTCCTCGTAGACCGTGGCGTTGAACGAGCAGCCGATCCCTCCGGCGGCGGCCACCATCTCGGCGTAGCGCTCGCGCAGCTCGCACAGCTCGATCTCGTTTGAGTTCTTCCACCCGGGGCGTCCCTGCTTGGAGTCGATGTGGAACGTGAAGCCGGCGACCCCTGCGTCCTTGAGTTCGGCGAGAAGCTCCTCGGTGAGCGCGAGCCCGTTGGTGTTCACGATCGGCTTCACGCCGTCGCCGGCGACCATGCGCACGATCTCGGCTATCTGCGGATGCACGAGGGGGTCTCCGCCCGCTATCGACACGCCGTCGACGGTGCGAAAGCGGTGGAACACGTCGAGGTCGTGGCGAACCTCCTCGAGCGTCTTGTGCCCCCGTGGGTCGTTTTCGCGGTAGCAGCCCAAGCACGCGAGGTTGCACTTCTTGGTCGGCTCGAGCCACGCGATCGCATTGTCAGTCGCCGACCACGGCAGCCGGTAGAGATCCCGATGGTCGAGCGCGCGCGCGGGGCTCGCGGCGACTGCGGTTCGCAGCATCGGCGACACCTGCAGTAGGCAATTAACCCAAGCCTTCCCGTACATCAGGTGAAACTACTGCTCACCTCTGCGTAGTTTGCCTCACACCCCTCGATGGCGCACCTGAAAGGGGCCGAGGCGCTGTGAGCCCACTGTTGACTCGGTTACAGTGCGCGCATGGACTTCGAGCCGCGCGCCGAGTTGGAGCACTGGCAGGAGGCTCGAGCGGGGAACTTCTACAGCGCCACGCCGAACCTCGCGCGGGCGCTGCGCGCCCGGCTCGGCGAGGACGGGCTGCGCGCGCTCGAGCCGAGGCTGCAGGCGTTCGGTGAGACCGTCGCGACGGTGGTCGAGCCGTCTGTCCGGGCGCTCGAGCTCCGTCCCCCGTCGCTGGCGCCCGCGGACGCGCTGGGGCGCGAATCCCAGCGCGTCGCGTTCGACCCCGAATACGCGCGGGCGGGCCGGGCCATCTGGGCTTCCGGCGTCGTCGCTGCGCCAGCGTTCGAGCAGGCGGCCCTGCTTTACCTGCTCGCACACGCAGGGGAGGGAGGCCACACCTGTCCCGCTGTTTGCACCGCGGGGCTGATCCGGGCCCTGCGCCAGCACGGCTCGCCGGAGCTGAAGGAGCGGTTTCTTGCGCCGCTGCTCGATCGCGACTACGACCGCTGCCAGCGCGGAGCGCAATTCCTGACGGAGGTGCAGGGTGGGTCCGACGTCGGCGCCAACCGCGTCGAAGCGGTTCCCGAGGGCGATGCCTGGCGAATCTCGGGCGAGAAGTGGTTCTGCTCGGTCGCGGACGCCGACCAGTTCCTGCTCACCGCGCGTCCACGTGGCGCGCCGCCGGGCACGCGCGGAATCGGCTGCTTCCTCGTTCCACGCTGCCTGCCGGACGGGAGCACGAACGGGTTCCGGCTTCGCCGCTTGAAGGACAAGCTGGGCACCCGAGCGCTCGCAACGGGCGAGATCGAGTTCACAGGCGCAATCGGGCACGCGGTCGGCGCACCCGAGGATGGCTTTCGCATCGCCGCCAGCTGCGTCCTTGACACCTCGCGCTGGCTGAACGCGCTCGGGTCGGCGGCGCTGATGCGCCGCGCCTACCTCGAGGCCGCCAGCTTTTCCTGCTTCCGCACGGCGTTCGGCCGCCGGATCGCCGACTACCCGCTCGTGCGCGAGAACCTCGCGGTGATGAAGGTGGAGGAGCAGGCAGCTCTCGCGTCCAGCATCGAGCTGACCGCTCTGGTCGAGGACATCGACTCCGGTCAGGCCGGCAGGGATGGGGTCGTCTGGCACCGGATCCTCGTCAACGCGAACAAGTTCGTCACCTCGCTTGCCGCGACCCACTGTGTTCGCCGGGGTATCGAGGCGCTCGGCGGGAACGGCACGATCGAGGACTTCTCGCCGCTGCCGCGCCTCTACCGCGACGCGATCGTGTTCGAGAGCTGGGAGGGGACACACAACGTCCTCTGCGACCAGGTTCTGCGGGACCTCGTTCGGCTGGACGCGCTGGACCTCGTGCTCGAGCGCGTCCGTGGCTGTCTGCCCGCGGGAGGCGCCGGCGCGGCCACGGTCGCCGAGGCGCTCGACGACCTCGCGCCGCGGCTGCAGCGCTCGCTCGCGGAGGGCTCGCTCCACTTTCGCCGGCAACTGGACCTGCTCGTTCGTGCACTGCAGGCGGGATGCCTCCTCGCCCACGGGGAGACGCCCGCGGCGGCGCTGCACGTCCGCCGCCACCTGATCCCCGGCTATGACCCTGAGGCCGACCAGAGCTACACGAGCCTGGTTGACGAAGTACTCGCCCCCGACCTCCCACCAGGATGACGCCCCATGCGCTTGCGTCTGGCCGCGACCGCTCGCGCAGCCCTCGACCGCTGAGCTCCGCACAGACGGGCGCGCACGACTACTGCCGTGTGTCCGGTGGACGGTCGAAACTAAACTAAAGCTGGTTGCGGCTCAATCTCGGTCACGCTCTACTTGTGGCATGAGCACCTTCGATCCGGACGGTGAGATGGCCCGGCCACGGGTCGGGATCGTGCTCGCCGATGTGGACGGCACGCTTGTGACCCAAGACAAGGTGCTGACTGACCGCGCAGTGGCGGCCGTGAGTCGCCTACGCGATCAAGGCATCGCGTTCG
>JASHYF010000200.1 GCA_030043235.1 Solirubrobacteraceae bacterium
CGCGCGATCAGCTCACACAGCGACGCATCCACGCCCGCAAGGCCCTCACGCTCCGCGAGCTCGCCGGCGGGTGGGCGGGCGACGACGACGACGTCCTGCCCGGGCGGCAGCCCCTCGCGCGCGCGCGCAAACGCCTCGCGCAGGAGGCGCTTCAGCCGGTTGCGCTGCACGGCGCCCCCGACCTTGCGCGACACCGACAGGCCGAGCCTCGGGCTCGCGGCCGTCGCGTTGGGGAAGCTGTACAGCACGAAGTACCGGTTCGCGGTCGCGCGGCCGTGCCGGTAGACGCGCTCGAACTCCGCGCTGCGCGACAGGCGCCCCCGCGAGGCGCGGCGCGGCGTCATCGCAGCGCCGCTCGCGGCGTCGCCGGCATCGGCTCCCTGCTCACGCGGACAGGCGCTTGCGGCCCTTGCTGCGGCGCCGCCCTATCGTCAGGCGGCCAGCGCGAGACGCCATGCGCGCGCGAAAGCCATGCGTCCGTGCCCGCTTGCGCTTCTTGGGCTGATAGGTGCGCTTCATCGCGGCCCCCGATTATAGGCCGCCCGCGCTCCCCGCCGGCCCCGCGATTTTTCCCGCCAAATGCGGCCAGCCCCCGCTGGGCGCCACGAAGCGTTGGGTATAGTCGCTCGACCGGGCCCTCGGGCCCTCCCTCGAATAGTCCAGCACCGTTACCTCGAAGGGAGCGGATCGACGCTGCCGTGAGCCGCGAGCTCGATCACATATGGTCGCACGTGCAAGCCCAGCTTGCGCTCGTCGTCGACGAGGCCACCTATCGCATCTGGCTCGAGCCTCTGCGCCCCGTGGAGCTCGTCGACGACCGGCTCCTCGTCGAAGCCCCGCTGCACACCTGCCGCTGGATCCACGAGCGCTTCGGCCGCGTCATCCAAATGGCCGTAGAGCTTGCATTCGGCCCGAGCGCGCGCGTCGAGCTCGTACCCCACGGTCACTCCGCCGCCGGCGCCGCCCCACGCACGTCCGCCCCCCAGCTTGGAAATCCAAAGCTCACATTCGACCAGTTTGTGATCGGCGACTCCAACCGCCTCGCCCACGCGGCCGCCCTATCCGTTGCAGAGATGCCCGCTCAGGCCTACAACCCTCTCTTCATATGCGGCCCGCCGGGCGTCGGTAAGACTCATCTGCTCAACTCCATCGCCAATCTCGTGTTTGCGCACGACCCCAGCCTCTGCGTCCGCTACACCACGGGGGAGTCCTTCGTCAACGAGTTCCTCGGCGCGCTCGCCGACAGGCGCACAGACGAGTTCAAGCTGCGCTTCCGCAACGTGGACCTGCTGCTCGTCGACGACGTGCAGTTCCTCGAGCGCAAGGCGAGAACCGAGGAGGAGTTCTTCCACACCTTCAACGCCCTCCACGACGGCGGGCGCCAGGTCGTCCTCAGCTCCGACCGCCCGCCACGCGATCTGCAGGCTCTCGAGGACCGCCTGCGAGAGCGCTTCGAGGCCGGGCTCGTCGCCGACGTCCAGCCTCCCGATCTCCCTACGCGCCTTGCGATTCTGCGCAAGCGCGTCCACCATGACCACATCGAGCTCCCCGATCCCAGCGCCCTGACAGTGCTCGCCGAGCGTGTGCGCTCCAACGTGCGCACGCTCGAGGGCGCGCTCATCCGCGTCGTCGCTTTCAGCTCGCTCACCGGACGGCCGCTGACCGCCGAGCTCACCGGCGAGGTTCTCGACAGCCTCTACCCCAACACCATCCTCGCACGCCGGCGAGCAGCCACCGTGCACGACATTCAAGCGGTGGTCTGCCAGCAGTTCGGGATATCGAGCTCGGAGCTCTTGTCTTCTGCGCGGACGACTCGCCTGGCCTGGCCTCGTCAGCTCGCCATGTATCTTGCCCGTGAGCTCACCGACGACTCCCTGCCAGCCATTGGCCGGCAGTTCGGCGGACGCGATCACACAACCATTCTGCACGCTTGGCGGCGCGCGTCAGCGCGCATCGCCAGCGACGCTGATGCCAGAGCTGCCGCAGAGACACTACGAGCTGCCCTCACGCATCCACAGCCATGACCGCCATCTCATCCACGACCGGCCATCCTGAAAGACTTCGGCCACCCATCCACAGGCCTATCAACCGCCACGCTCACCGCTTGCCGCCGTATCGCCAGCTCCATCCACACATCCACAGCCACTACTGATACTCCTTGAACACCAGCACGCAGTCATGAAGCTGACCCTCAACACGGCCGACCTGCTCGCGCAGCTACAGACCACAGCGCGCGTCGCCTCTTCTCGCAGCGCCGTTCAGGCTCTCTCCGGCGTGATGATCTCGGCCATCGCAGGCGCCTCTTCGGAGCTGCTCGCCACCGACATGGAGATTGGCCTGCGGGTTCCTCTCACCGCCGAGGTCATACGCCCAGGCTCAGCCGTGTTGCCAGCCCGCCTCCTGCTCGACATCGTTCGTTCGCTTTCCCATCAACAGCTCACCATGGAGCTCAGAATCGCCGAGCAGGACGTCGAGCTGATAGCCGGCTCGGCGACCTTTCATCTGCGTACGCTGCGCGCCGAGGACTTTCCCTCGTTGCCCTCGCCCGCATCCGACTCCCGCGTCGTGCTGCCCGTCGAGGCCTTCGTGCAAACCGTGATGCGCGTTGCTCGCTCCGCCTCACGAGACGAGACTCGCCCGGTGCTCACCGGCATCCTCATATCCGCGTCCGCTCAGGAGCTGCGCATGGTCGCGACCGACTCCTACAGGCTGAGCGTCAAGGAGACAGCGCTCGAGTCGCCGCTGCAGGGAAGCCTCGAGGCGAACGTCCCCGCCCGCGCGCTGGAAGAGCTCGTGCGCATCGCTCAACAGGCGCCCACCGAGACCGTCGCCGTGAGCGTCGGACAGAACCAGGCGATCTTCGAGCTCGGCGAGGTGGTGCTCTCCTCACGGCTGATCGACGGCCAGTTCCCGAACTACCGGCAGCTGCTCCCCGAGTCGGTCGAGCACGAGCTGCGGCTCTCCAGCGCCGAGCTGACCGACGTCGTGCGACGCGTCAGCCTGCTCGCGCAAAAGAACGCGCCGCTGCGCTTGAGCTTCACCGAGGGCTCGGTCGTAGTCTCCGCACAGACCCCCGACGTGGGGGAGGCGCGCGAGGCGATCCCCGCGCCGTTCCACGGAGAGCCCTTCGAGATCGGCTTCAACCCGGAGTTTCTGCGTGACGGGCTCGAGAGCATCGACTCGCAGGAGCTCGTGCTGAAGCTCATCAGCCCGCTGCGCCCGGGACTGATCGAATCGCCCGACACGGGGGATTTCGTGTATCTGATCATGCCGATTCGCCTGAACGTGTGAGGGTATGAACGGCACGCCGGAAGTACGCGTGCTCGGCGTGCAGATGCGCGACTTCCGCACGTACGCGCGCGCCGAGGCGGCGATCGGTGCTGGCCTGACGGTCGTGTATGGGCCGAACGGGGCGGGCAAGTCCAACCTGCTCGAGGCCCTCTACTTCGGCTGCACCGGGCGCTCTCCGCGCACGCGCAACGACCGCGAGCTGGTGCGCTTTGGCGCTGCGGCCACGCGCGTCGTCGTGCGGCTGGCGGAGGGCGTGGACGAGCACGAGCTGAGCGTCGCCTTCGGCGCGGGCGCATCGAGCGCACACGCGGTGAAGCGCATGAGCGCCGACGGCGCGCCCGTCGAGCGGTTGCTCGACGCCCCCACGAGACCGCTCGTGAGCGTGTTCTCTCCAGACCGCCTCGAGCTCGTCAAGGGAACCCCGGCCGTGCGCCGCGCGCACCTCGACCAACTCGTGGCGGCTGTCTGGCCTGCACGCGCCGACGCACGCGGCCGCTACGCCCGCGTGCTGGCACAGCGCAACGCGCTGCTCGCCCGCATCCGCGCAGGCCGTGCGTCCGCCGCGGCGCTGCACACGTGGGATCTCGAGCTCGCCAGGGGCGCACTCGAGCTGCGCGCGTACCGCGCCGCCGCCACCGATCTGCTCGCCGGGCCGTTCGTGCGCCGCGCCGAGCTGCTTGGCTGCAACGGCCAGCTCGCCATCGAGTACCGGCCGCGCTCGCGCGCCGCCGACGCCGGCGAGTTCGTGGCCGAGTTGCGCGAGCGCCTGCCCGGCGATCTCGAGCGCGGCTTCTCCAGCCACGGCCCGCACCGCGACGAGCTGGCCGTCACCTGTGACGGGCGCGAGTTGCGGGCCTACGGCTCGCAGGGCGAGCAGCGCCTCGCGCTGCTCGCCCTGCTGCTCGCCGAGCGCTCCGTGATCGCAGGCAAGCGCCTGCGCACCCCGCTGATGCTGCTGGACGACGTCATGAGCGAGCTGGACGCCGAGCGCCGCGAGCTGCTCGCCCGCGAGCTGCTCGCCGGCGGGCAGAGCGTCATCGCCACCACCGAGCTCGCGCACGTGCCCGGCGCCACCGACGCGGCCGTCGCGCGGCTTCGCGCCTCCCCTGGCGCCATCCTGCAGGAGGCGATCGCCGCGTGAGCCGACGCGCGCCTCGCCAGCTCGCCGGCGCTCTGCGCGAGCTGACCGGCACGCTTGCGCCGGCCAGCACGCTCGCCCGCGTGCAGGAGGTGTGGGAGCACGCGGCCGGTCGTGCGATCGCCGCCGAGGCCCGCCCGACGGCCGAGCGCGACGGCGTGCTCACGGTCACCTGCGCCGCCGCCGTTTGGGCGCAGGAGCTCGACCTCGCAAGCGCCGAGCTGATCGCGCGCCTCAACGCCGCGCTCGGCGCCGAGCGCATCCGCGAGCTGCGCTGCCGGACCGGCTGAGCAGCGCACCGCCAGCTCGAACGTCCAGATAGCACCTCCCAGTTTCAGCATGCCTCCTGCGCGCCGAAGCAGTGAGCAAACGGAAGTCGTCCCCGAGGAGCTCCCCCGATGCTCAAGCGCG
>JASHYF010000201.1 GCA_030043235.1 Solirubrobacteraceae bacterium
CCGAGGTGCGAGTAGCGCCTTGCATTCAGGCGTTTACGAGAACGCGGATGGCAGGAGCCTGCCCAGCCCTGACACGGTGGGACATGGCTCAGCAGTTCAGACATATCGCTAACGCAGCTACCGCAGCCGACCAATGGCCGTGCAGGACGACGCTTTCCCGCGTTACCTCAACCGCCCCACATGGGAGTCCAGGCTAGCGAGCCGCTCCCGTCTTCGCTCGCCCGATCCCGCGTCGCGTCAGCCGGGCCGCCGTCGGCGAGCGCATCCAGGCGCGCCGCCAGCTCGTGTATCTCCTCGACCAGCCGGCTGCGCCCCCCTGAGATCGCATCAACGTCAGCGCGCAGCACCTGGACCTCCAGCTCCGCGCCGCGGCGAAGCTCATCGAGCCTCTGCTCTTCGCGCGCGCGGCGGTCGATCGCCTGGGCGTCTGCGCGTGTCACGATCTGCTCGGCCTCGCGCTTGGCCTCGGCGACGCTCTCATCCGCTCTGGATTGGGCGGCCGCGAGCGCGGCGTCAGCCTCCTCGCGCGTCTTGGTGGCCTGCTCTCGGGCGGACGCGAGCTCGCGCTGACCCTGCCGTACGGCGTCGGTTGCCTCTCCCTGGGCCTCGGCCACGATGCTCTGTGCCTCGGCCCGTACGCTGGATTCGATCTCGCGCGCCTCCGCCTGGCCGCGCTCGATCACCTCCTCGGCCTCGGAGCGGGCCGTGTGGATGATCTCGTCTGCCGTCTCGCGGGCTCGCTGCAGGATGCCGCTCGTCTGCTCGCCGACGCGATCGAGTGCATGCCTCACGGCGGATTCCGGAGAGCGCGCGATCTCGAGCTCGGCGATCACCTGGTTCACGCGCCGCACGTAGCGATCGACCTCGCGCCGCTCATACCCGCGCACCGCGACATGAAACGAAACGTCGCGGACGTCGGCCGGCACCTGGCCGCCAAGCTCGCTGTCGGACAGCGTACGCCCAACTCGCCCCTGCTCACGGCCCTGCTGTTCCGTCCACTCCTGGTCGCGCTCGACCACGCTGTCAGTATTACAGCCCCAGGCATATGCGCAGCTCAGCCCCAGGCGTATGCGCAGCTCGCCGCGGGCGTGCTCTTGGCTGGGCGCAAACCACGTGTTCGGGACACCTGGATCGCTGCCACCGCGCTCGTCAACGATGCCCAGTCATGAACGCGTGACGCCATTTCTCGAACTTTGCAAGCGCGGTGGTCGTCATGCGCGTAGGACCCGCAGGCCGGCGGTGCCGGACGCGGGTTCGGGGTTCGGCGCACTCCGCAGACGACGCGCTACCCGCGCCGCCGCGAGGAGCCGCCGCACGGCTTCCGGGCGCGCGCGGGCGCTCGGGCTGGACGCCTAAAGGAGCTCCCCGCGCTCCCGCGGCTTCCGGGCGCGTACGGGCGCTCGACATGCTGGCGCGCAACTTTCAGCTCTCCGCTGGGTTATGCGTCGACAAGCGGCAACGCTCCGGCGAGGCCGCGAGCAGGCTGGAGAAATCGCCCCAAGCGACGGGAGCCTTCTTGCGCACTGCCTGGCACAAGCGATGCAGGCGCCTGGCCGCAGCGGTCGCTGCCGCCGTGCCGTGTCTTGCCGCGCTCGTGCCCGCCGGCGCAGCCGGCCAGGACCCACGCACCCACGGCGCGCTCGGCGGCGAAGCCAGCGGCGCGGAAGCGCCCAGCACCGAGGTGAGCTCTGTTCGCATAGGCGCGGTCAGCTGCGTGCCAGCCGCGCAGTGCAGCCCGGACCCCCGCCAGGTGGCCAAGCATGGCACGTTGCTGCTCGAAGGCGAAGGGCTCAGCGCCGGGATGGCCGTCGCCTTCCCCCGCACGCCGGGCGACAACATCACGAGCAGCTCGCCGGTCGCCCACCTGCGCCAGGAAGGCTCCAACCTCGAGCTCACCGTCCCGCTGCGCGCTCGCTCCGGCTACATCACGGTGCTGCTGCGCGATGGACAGCACAGCAACTTCGCCGGACCCATCGAAGTCCTGCCGCGCGTGCCCAACTCATCTGCGCCCGAGGGTGTCTCGCCCGAGGGCAGCTCGACGCTGGAAGGGCAGGGCATGTGGATCTGGCACGTGTCCGCCTCCGATGGCGGCGACATCGCCGCGATCGCCGCACAGGCGCACGCCGCCGGCGTCGGCACTCTGTTCATCAAGAGCTCCGACGGCTCTCAAAGATGGTTCAGCCAGTTCTCCCCGGAGCTTGTCGCGCAGCTGCACGCCGACGGGCTGAAGGTGTGCGCCTGGCAGTACGTCTACGGCACCCATCCCGCCGCCGAGGCCGCCCTCGGCGCCCGCGCCGTCGACGACGGCGCCGACTGCCTGGTGATCGACGCCGAGGCCCAGTATGAAGGCCGCTACGCCGCCGCGCAGCGCTACCTCGCCGACCTGCGCGCCAAGATCGGCGCCGCCTACCCGCTTGGGCTGACCTCGCTGGCCTACGTCTTCCAACACCCCGCCTTCCCCTACTCGGTCTTCCTCGGCCCTGGCGGCGCCCAGTTCAACCTACCGCAGATGTACTGGAAGGACATCGGCGTCTCCGTCAACAGCGTGTTCGCAACCACCTACGCCGGCAACGACGTCTACGGGCGCCCCATCTTCCCGCTCGGGCAGACGTTCGGCGGGGTCAGCGCCGGCGAAGTGCTGCACTTCCGCCGCGACGCGCTTCAGTACGGCGCCACGGGCACCTCCTTCTGGGACTTTGAAGAAACGCGCTCCAGCGGCTGGGGCGCCCTCGCCGAACCGCTCGCCCCGCTCGGCAGCAGCGCGCCGCTGAGCAGCAGCACGACCGCCAGCGGCGGTGTGGGCGCTGTCAGCAGCGATACCCCCGCGAGCGCCAGCGCCTCCGCAAGTGCCAGCGCCTCCGCCAGCGCCAGTGCCAGCGCCTCCGCCAGCGCCAGTGCGTCCGCCAGTGCCAGCGCGTCCGCCAGCGGCGGCGGGCCCGCCAACACGCATGTGCACGCCGTCGCCCAGCCCGATCTAGGGCTAGGCGCCAAGGGAGACCCGGTGCTGTGGATGCAGGAGCACCTCGCGCGCGCCATCCCAGCGCAGGAAACCACCGGGCGCTTCAACACCGCCACCAGACGCAACCTGATCGCCTTCCAGAGCGCGCACGCGATCGCGCCCAGCGGTAGGACCAACGCCGCGACCTGGGCCGCCCTGCTCGCGCTCTCGCCCGTCGCCGTGGACTGGACCGGCAGCCCTCCGAAGGGCTGAGGTCGCGTCGATGCCCCGGGCGGGACCAACGCCCATT
>JASHYF010000202.1 GCA_030043235.1 Solirubrobacteraceae bacterium
CGCAGAGGCCGTGGACGTGCTCACCCAGGCGGGCTACGCCGCGACCGCACGCGCGCCCGCCACCGCGGCAAGGTGGTTTCGCGCGGCGCTGCGCCTGCTCGCCGACGAGCCCTCGCCGGCACGGATGGAGCTGCTGCTCGCGCTGGCCGTGTCGCTCGGCTCGGCGGGAAGCCTGGAGGAGAGCCGCGGCGCCTTCCAGCAGGTGCTGGCAGAGTACGCGCCCGACCACGCGCTGCGCGGCAGCGTGATCGCGGGCGCGGCGTTGGTGGAGCACCTGCTGGGCAAACACGACGAAGCGCAGGGCCTGTTGCTGGCTGCGCTGTCGAGGCTCGACGAACGCTCCACCGACGCCTCGCTGCTCAAGCTGATGGTCGCCACCGGCTGTTTCTTCAGCGCCGACTGGGAGGGAATGCGCTACTGGGCGCAGCGGGCGCTCGAGGTGGACGAGCCCGAGCTGATTCTCCGAGCCGGCGTCGCCGCGCGGCTGGCGCTCGCGCACTACGGCCTCGGCGAGAGCGCCGAGGCGAGCGCGGCGGCCTCCGAGGCGGCTCAGATCGCCGATGGCCTGTCCGACTCGGACTGGGCGCGCGAGCTGCAGTCGATCAGCTTCCTCGGCTGGGCGGAGTACTGCGTGGGGCGCATGGAGGACGCCGAGCAGCACATGCAACGTGCGCTCGACGTGGCCGCGGCGACCGGCCAGCAGTACGTGTCCGCGGCGATGCTGGTGGTGCAGGCGATGAGCAATCTCGCCCTCGGCCGCCTCGCCCTCGCGAGCGAGGAGGCGGACAGCGCGATCGACACCTCGCTGCTGTCCGCCAACCAGCTGTTCTTGACGTGGGCGCTCACCGTCAGGTGCATGGTGGAGATCGAGAGCGGCAGCCCGGCTTCGGCGGTGCGCTTCGGACGCAAGGCGCTCGAGGCGGGGATCGAGAGCCGCAGCCCGTGGTCGAGCGTCGCCAGCCTGTATCTGGCCGAGGCGCACCTCGAGGCGGGCGAGAACGAGCAGTTCCGCAAAGAGCTGTTCGGCGGCCAGAGCACGCCGCGACTGCCGCCGTTCCCGTTCTACGCGGTCCACGCCTACGAGCTGCTCACGCGGGCCGAGCTCGATCTGGATCTGCCGGACGCCGCCCGGCGCTGGGCGAGCCAGGCGGTCGAGCTGGCGGGCGAGCTCGGACTCAGCGCGCCCAAAGCGGAGGCGCAGCGGGCGCAGGCGATGCTGAAGCTCGGTGCCGGCTCCTTCGCGCAGGCGGCGGCCACAGCGCGCTCCTCCGCCGGGGAAGCCGAACGCGCGCGCCAGCCGCTGCAGAGCGCGCGCTCGCGCCTGCTCGCCGGGATCGCTCTCAAAGAGGACGGCGACACGCCGGGCGCGATCGCCGAGCTGCGTCGCGCCGAGGAGACGTTCGCCGCGCACGGCGCCTCGCGCTATCGCGACCAGGCCGCGCGCGAGCTGCGCCAGCTCGGGGTGCACGCCCTCGTCGCCCGCCGCCCGTCCGGCTCGGGCGCGAGCATCGCGGCGCTCAGCGAGCGCGAGCTGACGATCGCGCGGCTCGTGCACGAGGGACGCGCCAACCGCCAGATCGCGGATGAGCTGTCGATCAGCGTGAAGACCGTGGAGAACCACCTGACGAACATCTTTCGCCGCCTCGACATCTCCTCGCGCTCGCAGCTCGCGATGCTCGTCGAGCGCTCGCGCGACGTCGTCGCGTAGGTGACGGTGGCGCTCGCGACGCCGGCGCGCTCGCGCGCGCGTGCTCGCCGAGCGCGGGAACGGGGCCCGCTCGGCGTCATCGTCGCGCATCCCCGCGAGCGCCTAAGATCAACCCCATGAGCGAGCTGCCGCGGGTGTGCGTGATCGGAGCGGGCGTGAGCGGGCTCACCGCGTGCAAGGCGCTCGCGGACTTCGGCGTGCCGCACACGTGCTTCGAGGCCTCCGACGAGGTCGGCGGCAACTGGTACTTCCAGAACCCCAACGGCGTCTCCTCGGCGTACCGCTCGCTGCACATCGACATCTCCAAGCCGTCGATCTCCTTCCGCGACTTCCCGATGTCCGACCGCTATCCCGACTATCCCCACCACACGCACATCTTCGAGTACCTGCGCGACTACGCCGACGCGTTCGCGCTGCGCGAGCACATTCGCCTCGACTCGCGCGTGCAGCGCGCCGAGCGCGGCGCGGAGGGCGGCTGGCGGATCGTGCTCGCATCCTCCCCGGAGCGGGAGATGGAGGCGGAGGCGGAGGGGGACGGCATGGACGCGTGCTTCGACGCGCTGCTCGTGTGCAACGGGCACCACTGGAGCCCGCGCTACCCGAAGTATTCAGGGAGCTTCGACGGGCCGCAGATCCACTCGCACGAATACATCGACCCGCGCACGCCGCTCGATCTGCATGGCAAGCGCGTGCTGGTGGTGGGGATCGGCAACAGCGCCGTGGACATCGTCTCCGAGCTCGCGCGCAAGACGGTGTCGGACACTGTCTTCCTGTCCACGCGCTCGGGCGCGTACGTGGTGCCGAAGTACGTGTTCGGCAAACCCACCGACCAGGTGGTCAAGCCGAACCCGCTGATCTCGCCTGAGCTGCAGAGGCGCATGGGTCGCGTGTTGCAGCGCGTGATCAACGGGCGCATGGAGGACTTCGGCCTGCCCACCCCCAACCACAAGTTCCTCGACGCCCACCCCACCGTCTCCAGCGAGCTGCTCGGGCGCCTCGGCGCGGGCGACGCGGTGGCGAAGGGCGACGTGAAGGAGCTGCTCGGCGATCGCGTGCGCTTCGCGGACGGCAGCGTGGAGGCGATCGACGCGA
>JASHYF010000203.1 GCA_030043235.1 Solirubrobacteraceae bacterium
GGGGACGACGGCAGCGGCGCGCTCGCCGGCCTGCGCATCGCGCAGGCCCAGCCGCAGCCTCCGTTCGCGCCGGTCGCGGGAACCGAGCGCGAGCTTCCCGCGCAGCTGGTGCTGCTGGCGATGGGCTTCCTCGGACCCGAGCACGAGCTGCTCGAGCAGCTGGGCGTGGAACGCGACGCGCGCGGCAACGTCGCCACCATCCAGCCGTACACGACCTCCGTGGACGGGGTGTTCGCCGCCGGCGACGCGCGGCGCGGGCAGTCGCTGATCGTATGGGCGATCAACGAGGGCCGCCAGTGCGCGCGCATGGTCGACCGCTATCTCGCGGCCCGCCGTGACGACGACGGCTGCGGCCCTCCGGGCGCCGAGGACGACGGCCTCGCCGGCCACGCCGATGCCGACGCCGGTCCGGAGGGGCCGCCACAGCACGTCGGTCCCGGGGTTGGCGCCGCCGAAGCCTGATCGCGCAACGCCGCACGCACGACGCGCGAGCGGTATACCCAGCGCGGCGTGCCCACCTTCTGCCGTCACAACCGCTTCATCGAGCGCTGCCCCATCTGCAGCAAGACGCTCCCCGGCCACGAGGCATCGACCGGTATCTCCTCGCGCCGGGCCAAAGCCAGCACGCGGGTGCGCGGCGGGAGCGAGCGCAAGGCCCGCACGCGCGTGCAAAGCGGAGACCTGCGCATCCGCCACGAGGGACGAGCGGCGGACGACGGCTACCGCTCGGAGCTCGTGCCCGGCCTGCGTGCCTCCGCCGACGCGCTCCGGCTGGCCGAGGAGATCGGCTTCTCCAGCGGGCGGCTGCTGGCGCTGGCGGCGGACCCGCCCGGGCTCTACGCGGATATTCGTGCGCTCGCCGAGCGGGACCTGGAGCGCGCCACGTGGGCGTGCTTCCTCACCGCCTACCTCTGCCCGCTCGAGGACGCATCGTCCCCGAACGGGGACGATCCGTTCGCTGGCATCCGCCTCGCGCTTGCCGCCGAACCAGGCGCATGGTCCCCGGAGGGGGAGCTACCCGACCTCGACGGTGTGCCGCTCGGCCCACGCACTTCCCACGACCCGGCCCGCGGGGTCGAGACGCTCATCGCCTACCGCCAGTGGGTCGAGCGCTCCGGGGCCACGCAAGCGCTCGCCTTCGTCGGCGATCCCGCGTGGGGACCACAGCGCCGCTTCGAGCGGCTGTTCGAGCGGCTCGCGCTCCCCGGCTTCGCGCGCGCGGGGCGCTACGAGCTGCTCGTCCTCGCCGGGCGCCTCGGGCTGTACGAGCTGAGCGCAGACTCGCTGCACCTGGCGAGCGCCCGTGGGCTCTCGGTGGAGGACCCCGCCACGCTGGCCGCCAAGCGCGTGTTCGGCATCGGCGACCCGATGCTGCTCGAGCGCCGCGCAGCCACGCTCGCGCAGGCGGCCGCCGTGCCCGTGGAGGCGCTCGATCTCGCGCTCGCCAACTGGATCTCAGCACAGCGGGCGACGCTTGGCTTCCCGCACGAAACCGTCGACGGCGGCGCCTTCGAGCGCGCCGGCGACGCTCTCGGATTGTAGGCGCGCGGCCGCGCAGAACGCGAGGGCAGCCGTCCGAAGCGCTCTTCGCGGGCCTGCCCGGGCGGGCGAGAAATACCGTCCACACAGCCGCCTACAGTGATCGTCGCAAGTCATTTTTCAACCAGGAGTCGCCGATGCCACTCTGTTTCATCGAGCCGCAAGATGCGATCCGCGTGATCGCAGACTCCCTCGGGCGCGAGGCGCGCCGCCAGCTGGTTGGCGAGGTTGTGCGCGCCTGGGTCGATGACATCCCCGAACAGGAACTGTCCGTCCACTACGCCAAGGCCATCGCGGACCTCGACGAGGACGATCTCCACCTGCTCGCCGCCTGGCACGCCTCGCTGGAAGTAGGCCAGCCGATTCCCAACACCGACTTCCTCGTGGGCGTGTTCCCCAGCCTCGGCGAGAACCGCCGCGAGGCGCTGAAGATCGCCGCCGGCTTCCGTGGCGAGGAGGCCTTCCAAGCGGGCGTCGCCGAGGACCAGGCGCTGGACACGGTGCTGCCGCGCCTGTCACGGGAGCGTGCCGTGGACCTCGCCAACGAGTGCATCCAGCTGTACATGTGGGACCGGCTGGGCAGCGACAACTAGGGCGGCGTATGCCGGCGCGCTACGCCGTCCCCACGCGGTCCGGGGCCCGTCGCGGTTCGCGCCGGATGGCGCGGCGCCGCGTACAGCGCTTGGCTGCCCAGCGCTAGACTCGCACCATGCCTACCGAGGACGACGTGATGGACGCGCTGTCGAACGTGATCGACCCGGAGCTGGGGCTGGACTTCGTCGAGCTGGGGCTGATCTACGGGGTGGAGATCAGCGAAGGCAACGTGCGTGTGACGTTCACGCTGACCACGCCCGGCTGTCCGATCGGACCACACGTCAACGAACAGATCGAGGAGTTCGTCGGCGAAGTCGACGGCGTCAAGACGGTCGAGTCGGAGATGGTCTTCACACCGCCGTGGTCGCCGGAGATGATGAGCGAGGACGCCAAGTTCGCGCTCGGGTACTGAGCCGGCCAGCAGCGCAGTAGTTGACGAGTGCGCGGCTTGGTCTTCCGTGCTGGTGGTTGAGAGCTTCGCGAGCGCGGCGCCGTCTCGGGTGCAGTCCGTCGCCTCTCTCGTCCAGCGGAGCTCCC